>CAZYDV010000186.1:0-12027 GCA_964646405.1 uncultured Granulosicoccaceae bacterium
CTGGAGTGACGCGCATGCAGACCGGCCAGCGTTTGCTTGAAGCCGTCGGACAGTGCCATCCACGCGGCGTGCATACTGGAAAACAGCGTATCGCCACCCACTGGCGGCACTTCGCGCGCATACAGTATCGACCCCATCGCCGGCGCCAGATCATAGGAGTGATCGGTGTGCCAGATGGCGCCGATATTCATGGTGTTTTCGGGATCTTTGCGCACCTCGGCGATCAGCGGATGCTCATCGCTGGGCTGAAAGAACCGATTGATGTTAATCTCGCCCCAGCGTTTGGCAAAATCGACCTGCTGCTGCGGGGTGATGTTCTGCTGGCGGAAGAACACCACGCCGTATTCGATGAACGCGCGGCGAATCTCCTCGAATTGCTCGTCGGCCAGATTGGCCACATCGACGCCACCGATCTCGGCGCCGATAAAACTGCCGACCGGTCGCACCTCAATAGAATTGTAGTTATCTGCCACGTTTGCCTCCAGAGTGGTTCACCGGCGCCGACGACACGCAAGCACGCGCTTTGACCCGGTCCAGGTGCTGCCATTGTAAGGCAAATCAGCCACTTCGCCAGTAGCGGATTTACGACGCTTGGCAGGCCACGGCTGCTATGACGACCGCCCTATCTGCTGTACCCGTCATTGACCTTCGCGCCAGATCGTCTGGCCGGCGAGCATCGTCATCAGTACCCGGGTGGCGCCAATCTCATCGGCTGCGATTTCAAACAGATTCTGATCCAGCACGACGAAATCGGCGTATTTGCCGACTGCGATAGAGCCCGTGATGTCGTCATGGCCAAGCGCATAGGCCGCCTGCAAGGTGACCATGCTGATTGCGGTGTGCAATTCATCCAGCGCGTTTGACTCGCGCGTCAACGAATTTTCTATGATGCCCAGTGGCGAGAGTGGATCGGCATCCCAGTCACTGGACAGCGTGACCACGGCACCGGCCTCGTGCAACTGCGGCACCGGCAGCAGGCCAAACGCGCGATCACCGATAAACTCGGCAAGGTAGTCGTGGTAGCCGAGATCGGTCGAGCCAACGCCCACCTGCAAATCGGCCACCACCCCAAGTTGCGCAAAGCGACCAATATCAGCCTCATCGACCATATAGGTGTGCGTGGTGCGATGGCGGCGCGCGGCGATGTTTCTTTGGTTATCGTCGATTGATTCGATCGCATCCAGCGCCTCGCGAACCGCTCTGTCACCTACCACGTGAAAATTCATTCGGTACCCGATCGCATGCAGTCGATCAACGTACTCATGCAACTGATTGTCGGCAAAGTAATTGAAGCCGCGCCGATAATGGGAATCCAGTGGTAGATCATAAGGCTGCAACAAGGCGGCAGTGCCCAGATCCAGAATCCCATCGATATAGATTTTGGCCGTATCAGAGCGCAGAAAATCATCACCATTGTCATCAAAGCGACGCTCAAACTCCTCCAGTTGACGATCCATATCCAGCGACGGATATAGATATAGCGAGTTGGCTGCCCGTACCGATATCGCCCCCTAATCGGCCGCGCGCTGCCACGCTAACGGGTGCTGCTGTATCCAGTAACCGCCGGCATCACTGATTGCGGTAATGCCGTTACGCGCCAGCTCTTCCAACGCGGCGAGCAGCCCCTGGTATACGGCATCTTCGGCCGGTGCTGCGTCATTGCGCACGAGTTGTTGTGCGTCTTCAAGCAACAGCCCGGTTAGCTTACCGCTGCGCGTATCGCGGTGCAGCACACCGCCTTGCGGGCTGGCATCCTGTGGATCGATACCGGCGGCACGCAACCCGGCCGAATTCGTCCATACCGCGTGGCCGAGGTCGTCGAGTATCAGCACCGGTCGGTCCGGTACTACCTGATCGAGCATATCGATCGGCAAGATGTCGGTATCGCGAAGTTCAAATAACGAGACACCCGCGGCGCGCACCCAATGATCGGTCTTCTGCCTCGCTGCACAGCCGCGAATCAGCTTTGCATAGGCGCTTAAAGATCGACTGGACGGCAACAGACACAGTGATTCATTAATACCTGCCTCCGGCACATGCACGTGAATATCCTGAAAGCCGGGTAGCACCATGTTGCCGTCGGCATCGATGATTTTCGCTGTATCACCAAAGCGCGACATCAGGTCCGCCTCGTTACCGACCGCGATTATTTTGCCTTCCGCATCGTAGACGAAAGACTCGGCCCAGGGCTTGGCTGGATCGAGGGTATAGATTTCAGCATTGGCCACCAACGTTGCGCTGTACGCCGTAGTCATAGACACACCGGTGGCCAGTATTCCAATTAATAGACGGGCCAGTGTGAAAGGTTTACGCAAAGCGCAACTCCATTGTTTGGCTTACTACTCGGTGCGAGCCTGGCATCGCGTTTATAGAACGTGTTCGGGCATGGTGGAACGTCAGCCACTTTGCACGAATAAACTCGAAAAAGCTCAGCAGCCAGCCCGCAGCACCATCGGATGGTCCGCATTCAATTGCAGTAGATCCCACAAATTACCATACAGATCTTCAAACACTGCAACTGTGCCATAGTCCTGCTCAGCCGGCGGACGAACGAAGATTATCCCCTGCTCACACATGCGGTTGTAGTCACGCCAGAAATCATCGGTATTCAAAAACAGAAATACGCGCCCACCGGCCTGATTGCCGATAAACGGTTCCTGTTCAGGCTTTGAGGCTTTGGCCAACAGCAACGCCACGCCGTTCGAACCCGGTGGCGATACCACTACCCAGCGTTTGTCCTGTTCTGGTTGATAAGTATCATCGACCAATTCGAAACCGAGCTTTCGCACATAAAAGTCGATGGCTTCGTCATAGTCTCGAACTACAAGCGCGATGTGTACGATGGATTGTTTGATGATGCTTCCCCTGTTACGCGATGAGCTGCCGACGATAACAACAAGCTGACACTACGTGTTATCAGCGCCAACCAATTTACCTACTCACTATCGCAAGTATTAACCTGCCAGTGTCGAAGCTCCATCTCCCAACCCACGCTGCATCAACACCGAATCCAGCCAACGATCAAACTTGTAGCCAATATTCGGCAATAGCCCAACTTGCTCGAACCCGAGACTGCGATGTAACTCAATTGACGGCACGTTCTCGCTATCGCCAATAACCGCAATCATTTGCCGAAACCCGGCCTCGGTGCAACGATCGATCAGCTCGGTTAACAACAAGCGTGCAATGCCAAGACCGCGAAATCGTTGATCGACGTAAATCGAATTTTCAACCAGAAAGCGATAGCCCTCACGCGAGCGATAGGCGCTGACGTTGCTGTAGCCGACCACCTGATTGTCGACAACTGCGGTCAAAAACGGATAGCCCTGCGCTTGTAGCGTAGTGAGTTTTTGCCGCATGTCAGACACTGTGGGGGGTTCGTAAGCCCAGGACGCGGTGCCGTAAGTGACTTCGTTGGTGAAGATTTCGGTGATGGCAGCGATGTCGTCAGTGCGCGTATCACGTACTGTGATTAAAGCCGCGTCAGTCATTGGATATCCAACAGGAATGCATGCGTATATTCACGGTGAGACGAAAACCCGAATGTACGCCGACGGCATTGCAGAAAGCAAGGTAGCCGCTCCGACTTGTTCCCTGATCGGAGATCTGGTCCCACCACGCGCTTCTGGCGGGAGCTCAACTCCGTTGCGCGAACAAGCCGTGCAGGGAAGATGACTCAGCACTTGTTCCCGGAGATCCGCCACCACCGGTTTGGGTTCGCGTGAGGATACGGGCGTGGAAACGGCGTTGCCACCTCCACTCTCAGATACTACGCCCCCTGCAATCCACCCTTCGGCGGCGGTGCCGGCGCTTCATCAATCGACTCGGCCGCTGCGCCGGAGATTGCCTTCAAATCGTCTTCTTTCAGAGGCACGTCTTTATCCAACCCCGGTATATGCACCATCACCTGCTTGCGCGCAAACGGTATACCCGCTTCTTCAAACGCTTTTTGCACGCGCACGAAAACTTCCTTGCGAATGGTGTATTGCTTGCCAGGCTTGGCCATGAATTTGCCGCGTACCACCAGTGCGTTTTCGTCGACTTCGGCCACGCCCTGAGATTTGAACGGCTGCAGAAAGTCCGGGCCGACGACTGGATCTTCCAGCAGCTCCTGACCGATTTTCTTGAAGATCTTTTTTACCTTGTTGACATCGGTATCGAACGGCACGCGAAAGCGCAGTTTCAGAATCGCCCAGTCACGACTAAAGTTGGTGACTTGCGGAATTTCTCCATACGGAATGGTGTGCACCAGGCCTTCGTGATGACGCAGCCGCAGGGATCGCAGTGATATCTTTTCAACTGCACCCTGCGTACCGCCGGTGTCAATCGTTTCACCCACTCGAAACGCATCGTCGGCGAGAAAAAACAACCCCGAGACAATATCCTTGACCAGCGTCTGTGCACCAAATCCAATCGCCAGACCCAGCACACCGGCACCGGCCAGTATCGGGCCGATGTTAAAGCCCATGATGTCCAGAATCAGAATGACCGACATCAATGCAATCAGCACTTTCGCGGTTTTGTGAATGATCGGCAGCAGCGTGGCGACACGCGACATGCTGTTTGAACCATCTTCACCGGCGTCGGTGTCAATGGCGGTGCCGGCCTCGCCCCCTTCGCGAGCCGTCCAGCGACCGATAAACACGGTCACAAGCTCCCACAAAATATAGGACAGCGAGATGACAAACAGCATTTCGATCAACTTGCTGGCGGCCTTGGCCCCAAGCCCGGATTGCGCAATACCCATCGCATCCACACCCCACATTTTGCCAAGCGACAACAGCACAGCACCCACCACCAGTACACGTCCGACGCGCAACAGGCCCTGCTGCATATCGCGACGCGCCTTGCCCGCCGATTCCGATTCATCCTCGGCGGCGCTGATACCTTTGCCAACAAAAAGAGAGATATTGGCATCGACACCGGGCCACAGAAAGATCACCACAAAGGTGACATAGACCGCGGCCGTCGAGTAGGTGGCAACATCAGTCGCGGCAATGACCACTTCGACTAAAAAATATTTGCCAATGATCAGTGCCATGGCGATCTTCGGCCAGTGCCGGGCAAACCAGGTGGGCGCTTCCGAAATTTCCACCCCGATAACACGACTGACGCGCAACCGATTTTCCGTCAGCACTTCTGACAATCCGGCTCGGTTGTACCAGATCACCCAGGCCGCGAGCAGATACATCGACAGGTTCATCAGGAAACCCAGCGGCGCCATGTACTCATACCCACCGTAGTTCTCGTCACCGATCTTCAGGAACAGATAGAACAGGTTGTGTATGCCGACGATATACCCGGCCAGCAATGAGAAGCTGACAGTCAGGCGCCTAGCGCGCTCATCGGTGGTTTTGCAGATTCGCAGATCGGGACGCGTGGGCGCGAAGAAAAACCGGCACACAACAAACGCCATCCAGGTCGCGAACACGATCATTTTCACGATCGTGGCAATACCATGCGCGTAACTGCCAGTTTCGTAGTTCGATGCGATCACAATCGAACTGACGATGCCGAACGCCATCACCCCCAGCACATCCATTGACAGTCGGGTATAGAGGATACGAAGAATGGTTGAAAGCTTGTCAGAGGCGGCGGCGATCAGCGCCTGTTTGCGCTGGCGAAACAGGAACGCGACGATGCGTTCGGCGACCACGCCGGCGCCCAGGGCCAGCAAACAATGCAGCAGCAGCATGCCATAGCTGTCAATGGTGCCTTCGATGGCCTGATCTATTTTGGCGAAGATCGACGGTATGGTCGGCAGACCTCCAATCGATGACTTCATACGCTGCCCGTAAGTATCAAAACCAGCACTCAGAGCCTGCCAGACACTGCCCTCGTCCGCCGTTTGCGCATCGGCATCGGCGACAGCATCGAGCCGCTGGATCAACAGCTTGCGAACATCATCATCGCTGAGCTGGGATACCAGATCGCGCACGACCTCCTTGCTGATCGGCTCGCCGCTGCCGATGACACCGGCCGGGCTGTCGGCTGCCGTGGCGGCCGTCGATTGTTGTGAATACGCCGCGCCTGGAAACAGCACCGGGGAGAGTATCAGCAGCAACAAAGCAGCGCGGATCAAAGTGAACGAGCTGTGTTTGGTGTTCATCGCAGTCTGTAGAGGGGAGTAATGTGCGCAGCTTACCAGACCCGCCGAGAAACGTGACGGCAACTGTCTACAGCGTATCTAAATGTGTGATCAGTGACTGCAGCGTGCCACCGGTTGGAGTCTGTGATAAAAGTACGGCTGGTTACCAGCAGAAGTTAGCGATGAGCCACTACTGGATCAACGAGACAATAAAAGCGGCGGCGCTATTCTTCACCGCGTTTGCCCTCGGGAAGCTTGTGGTCCATTACGGCGTGAAAGTTAACTACACGCGCAAGGTTCTGCATTTCATCCTGTTTTTCCTGCCAATCTATCTGACCTCGGCATTTCCGTTTCAGGCCTCGTTGCCATCGACACTGCTCAGCGGTGCGATTTTCGTGCTGTGTATCCTTGTAATGATTGAGCCGATCCGTTCGCGCTCGACTGTCGTGGCGACAATATTTGCAGCGATCGATCGCCCGGAAGACCGACCCTACACGCTGATCTGGATGACCACCCAGATACTGGCCACCTACCTTGTGCTGATTACAATGCTGCGCTGGCTGGCGAGCTACGATCAAACCGTTCTGATCTATATCACCGTACTGATCGCCGGCATTGGTGATGGACTGGCCGAACCCGTGGGTATTCGCTTTGGCAAGAGACCGTACAAAACGCGGGCACTGTTCACCAGCCGAACTTACATTCGCACGCTGGAGGGCAGCTTGTGCGTTTTTCTAAGTGGTGTACTGGCGATCTTTCTTTTACAGGAACAACTGACGCAAATGCAGATGATCGCAGCGCTTTTGATCATACCGCTGGTGATGACTTTGGCTGAAGCGCTGTCGCCGCATACCTGGGACGGGCCGTTTTTGTATCTTGCCGGTGGTGTGTCTACTGTTGCGGTGTTGGAGGTTTCTGCTTTGGTGGGTGGGTAGGTTTTGTTTATGCGTACTTGTTGCCGAGTAGTTTCATGTGCATGCATTCATTGTACATGCGCCTTGCGGCTTATGGCCCCTACAGGTTCAAGCGGTCGTAGGGGGGATAAGCCGCAAGGCGCATCCACCACCGAACAAACACAAAAGCTGTTGCTAGACGCGTTGCAATATTCGCAACGCACGCAGATAAATCGGCTTGTCTACCATTTTGCCGTCGATGACAAGCACGCCGGCACCGGTCGATTCACTTTGCTCAAACCCTTGCACCACTGCTTTCGCCCATCGAATGACTTCCGCATCGGGCGTTAGCACTTCATTGACTACCGCGACCTGGCTTGGGTGAATGCACAAGGCACTGACGGCACCACCGGCGGCACCGAGCAACACGCCCTGGCGAAAACGTTCCAGGTCGCGAAATTCGGCGATCGATGCCGGAAAGCCCAGCAAATCGATACCAAGCCGTTTGACGATTTGTGCCAGTTGATGAAATGCGCTTTGTATCAACGGCGCATCCGGCGCGCAGTCCATTTCGGCGGCAAGGTCTTCGGTGCCCAGGCCCAGTGCGGTTAGTCGTGGGTGGGTACGCAGCGTATCGCTGGCTGAAAACGCACTCATCCCGCCGGCGCACTCGACCAGCCCCACCATGGCGGCATCGACGCCTGTTGTCGCCTGCAATCTGTCCAGCGCTTCACCGACCATTTCCACATGCAGCGGTGCGCGGGTTTTCGGCAAAATGATCGCGTTGCATTCGGCAGGTAGATGATTGAGATCATCGCCAACCAATTCCAGCTCGGCATTGACTCGCACCAGTACCGTTTTTCCGCCAGCGGCCAGGGTCTTTGCCATCGAGGACAAATTCTGCCTTGCGGCAGGCTTTGCCTCAGGTGCGACGCCATCTTCCAGATCCAGACAAACGGCCACAGCCGTACCCGCCGCTGCCTTGGCGGCCAGTTCCGGTCGGTCGGCGGGTGCGAACAGAATAGAGCGCGGTGTGGTGAACATTGAGCTGATTGGATTTTCCTTGTGGCTTAAGAGGTTGGAGTACAGGCTTTAGCCGCCCGTTTTATTGCCAGGCGTACGGGCAAAGATTGCCGCACACCAAACTGCGTTCTCTGCAAACCGATATCGCCTGCCGGACAAAACGCCAGCAGGCGATACCACTATCCAGCAACCAGCTTGTCTACAATCTGATCAAACGCATCATCGGCGATCTGCCGCAATTCGTCATCGGTGCGATCCTGAATGGGATGCGGTACAAAGATCAACGCCGGATCATAGGCCAGTGAAGTTGCCTGTGCCGCCGCTGCCTCTACAAATTCAGTGGTGGCCACACCAACGCTTGGGATTCCACGGGTTTCAAGTTCCACGATGTCATGCGTACAGCACGACGTACAGGAACCTCAGTCCGCCAACCCTTCAACCAGTAAATCGACTTCGGTTGCGATCTGCTGGCGCAATTCGGTGGGCGCCGGGCGTGCGAAAGTAGGTTTGCGATAGCGATTCACCTTCACCCCTGCGGCGACGAATCGCTCGTCCAGACGATCGAGAAAAACGTTACCGCGCGCTTTGGAAATATCGAGAATGCCCACCGATAAACCGTTCAGTGCCGGCGGCCGCGAGGGGCGCTGCCGATTGACTGAAGCGGTCTCACCGGTCGGGTCGACCAGAATTGTCATGGTTTTATCTCCTTGGTTACGGGAACACTGCCCACCGGGCCGCTGGCGAGCCAGCCGCCAATGATGCCGGAGAACATGCCGGCGCCACCACCGGCGCGCACGATCAGCAATCCCCCGGGTCTGATTTTACTGTAGGTGCCATCGGCCATACTTTCCGGCAATCCTTCTGCAATGCCACCAACGCCCTGCACGAGTTCCGAGCCCGGGATCTGAATCAGTTCGTATAGCCGATCTGAAAGCTGTTTTTTGCTCCAGCCCGCGTCGCGAAAAACGCGCTCGTGCTCGGGGCAAACCACCAGCATCGCATCACCTGCTGGAACGATCTTCGGGTTCGACATCGAGCGCAGGGCGGCGGCCATCGTCTGGCACAGGGATTCCGGGTCGCGCGCTTTCTGATCGACGATACCCTGCAATCCGTACCCGGTGAAGGCAGTGACGGCAGAGACGCCGGCATCAAAGCCAAAATCATTCGATAGCGGCGTCCAGCACGAGCCCTCTTCATCTTCGGCAAAGCAATAGGTGTATTTGCCCGGGTTGCCCAGGTTGGCGCGATCGACCTCGCCCGGCTTGCCGCCGCCGACATTGCGGATGATCAACTGCACCGCCCGGCCAATCGTGGCATTGGCGCGATTGCCCTGCCCCAGTGCATTAACACCACAGTTCATACCGATGTGATTGCGAATCGGCCCATTGACCACCAGCACCGGCGAGACGTACATGGTGGTGGCGAGTACGCCATGCATGCCGAAAGCATCGTCGAGAATCGCCTCGGCGGCAGCCAGTACCACCGGCAGATATTCGGGTTTGCAGCCGGCCATGACCGCGTTGACGGCGACTTTCTCGACCGTCAGCTCGCCCATGTTCGGCGGGCACTGGCCAAGGCTCTCCCGCGGATCGCGTGTGGTGCCCTGCAACATGCGCAGCACTCGTACCTCGGTGGGCGGCACCAGCGGCAGGCCATCGGACCAGTCGCGCTCGAACATCGCCTCGATCTCGTCCTCGGCGCTTCCAAGCTGCACCCGGCGTGAGGTAATGCCGGTTTCATCGTGGCGTATCTTTAGTTGTTCCAGCACCGCGGGCTCGACGTTGATCGCGCCGCAGCCGGCCTTCCAGTCGATCAGGTCGGCGCCCAGATCGGCCAGCCCGGTGAAAGACTGCCACTCGCCCTTGTCCCAGCCGATGATTCTGGATTGCTCCGCCTCGGACTCAACCTTCAACAGGGTAGGCACGATCTCGATACCGCGACGGTGCGATTCGTCCAGGCGAGTGTCGTCGACGACACCGGCGACATTGGCCGGAAAATCGGGATCATCCTGCGTGAAGATCGACAGATCGGCGGCGTTGGCAAGTTGCGCCAGCACCGGTGCCACCAGTTCGCAGGTGGGACAATCCCTTTTGACAAAGGCTATGTACTGGACTGACACCGCGGACCCTCCGAAAGTTTGAGTCGATACTGTAATCAACCTGCTCGCCAATGGACAACACACATGGCTGGGCAACGTCTACTTTACCACCTACACAGTATTTATTACCCGGAAAACCGGATAGGCAGGGAGACGAAGATGTCAGTCAGACTCACCAGCAAACTGACTCAGGAGTACATCGATCTGTTTCGCACGGTCGAAATCAACCCCCGGAGTTTTTCGACAGTCGATCAGGCCGTCACCGATCTTCATGAAAAGCAATCGGTCTACGAGACCGTAGCCCGGCCACTGGGGTTGCCCTGGTATGTGGTGGCGGCGATTCACAAGCTTGAATCCAATCAGAAGTTTACCCGCCACCTGCACAATGGTGACTCGCTCAAGGCGCGCACCGTACACGTACCGGCCGGGCGACCGGCCGACGGATCACCGCCATTCGATTGGGAAGAGAGCGCCATCGACGCACTTAAACTGCGTAGAATGCACCAAGTCGATTCCTGGTCACTGCCGCGGATGCTCTATGAAATTGAGGGTTACAACGGCTGGGGCTATCGCAAGTACCACGCGCACGTGAAATCACCCTACCTTTGGAGTTCCAGCAACCACTACACAAAAGGCAAATACATCGCCGATGGCACCTGGTCAGATACCGCGCGCTCCAACCAGATCGGTGCGGCAGTGACCATCAAGCGAATGGAACAGCGCGGTCTGATTGAACCCTTCGCAGCGGCACCCAAAAAGCCGATATTCAAATACAGCAAGCGGGCGGTCAATCGCGGAGAAGACCTGCAACGTTTTCTCAACACCTTTGATGGTATCTCGCTGAGAGTCGACGGCTGGACCGGTGATAAAACTTCGGACGCGATGGAAAAGGTGTTTGGGTTTCGGCTGCACGGCGATCCGGAAGCTTAGTGCATCCGTATCTGTTGCCACATACCATGCGTGTTTTCGCGATCAGTTTGTTGCTGGTGCTGGTTTCGGGCTGTGTAAGCGGGCCCGATAAGCTTCAACGATCAGCGCCGACGTGGCAATTCACAACGATCGATGGCGCGCTCTGGGCACAGTCTACAAACGGCAAGCGGCACCAGTTACCTGCACAGGGGCAACACTACCATCCCCTGCCCTCACCGGATGGTCTGTGGCTGGCGGTTGAGATACAGCGGCTTTCTAATCTTCGAACACTGCAGATCTTCAGAGTTACGGCGGGCGGGTTTCAGGAAACCGCTGTCAATGCATCGAGTTACCTGTGGCAAAAAGCCCGTGATATCGATGCCATCGATACCGACAACCTTCGTTATCCTGCAATCAGAGCGCTTAACTGGGAGAGCAATAGTCATTCACTTGATGTGGAGTTGCGTGGGGAAACTGCGGACGGTGAAGCGTATATTCGCAATTTCAATTTGCCGATTGTGGATTTGTTGAAGTAGCTAAACACCGTGCTTTTCATGGTACATGCGCCCACCGGCTTATGGCCCCTACGGTTTCACGCGCACGCAGGGGGATAAGCCGCAGGGCGCATCCACCATGAAGTCCATCTATTTCCCTGGATAGGGCCTCAAGCCGAGTAATACTTCGGCGCGCTCAGACAGCGGCTGATCAGCTAGTGTTTTGTCGGTATGTTCGGCAAGATTTTCGATCAATTGTGAATAGACGGTTTGGCGATCCTGGCTGGTATCAAGCTCTATACATTTGCCTTTGCCTTGAAAAAACTCAACCGTTGGCAATGTCTCTGCTTTGAAAGTATCAAATCGCACTTTCATACTGGCGAGGTTATCGTCTGTTCTTCCCGAATACTTTGCCCGCCCCAGAATACGCTTTTCAAGCACTTCATACGGACATTCGAAATACATCATATTCGGCAATGGCGCATCGCGACCGAAGATTTCGTACCAGCCCTCCATATTGTT
>CAZYDV010000187.1:0-12026 GCA_964646405.1 uncultured Granulosicoccaceae bacterium
CGCTGGGTTTGTCGGGTTATATGCTGGCGCCGGCCGATGCGCAGAAAATGGGCGTCGCTAACGGTCTGTTGATTACCGGCGTCAGGCGCAGCGATGGGCTGGTGGAGGTGGATGATGTGATTGTCAAAGTGGACGGTCGCGATTTCACCTCTACGCGCGACGTCGTCGCGATGATCAAGGCAAAATCCGCTGGCGAGCCGATGGACCTGACTCTGATGCGCCAATCTAAACCAGTCAAAGTTACGATAGTGTTATGATTGGTTGCAATTTTGAATCAGTGGGTGGGAGACAGCCGTGAAGCAAGCGATCCGAGTGGTGGCGCTGGTGCTACTGACATCCAGTTTGCTGACAGGACCCAGGATCAGTCACGCACAGGATGTCACCCTGAACTTTCGAGACGCGGAATTGCTCGCCGTGCTCGAATTTTATTCTCGGCTGACCGGCAAGGTTTTCGTACCGGCCGAGCAGATCTCCGGCAAAGTCACCGTTATTTCACCTGGCCCGCTGAGTGAGGAGCAGGCAGTCAAGATGCTGTTCTCGATTCTCGACATGCGCGGCTATGCGGTGGTCGAGATCGACGACTACTACAAAATCGTGCAAAAGTCAGTGGCACTGGAGTCGGCCGTTGGCATGCGTCGCAGTGGTGACGCCGGCGATCGATTGGTCACCGAATTTTTCGCACCCGAGCACGTCAACGTCAACGATCTGTTAGAGAGCGTGCGCGCACTGATTTCAGCGCAGGGCAGAGTGGTCGGCGATCCGAATCTCAATTTCATGACAGTGACTGACGTCGCGAGTAACCTGGAGCGTGTCACTGCGTTAGTCGGCCGGGTGGATCGCCCCACCCAGATCAACAAAATGTTCAGTCGCAGCCATCGACTGCAATATGCGCAGACCGTCGATATGTTGCCGCTGGTGTCGTCGCTGTTGCAGGGTCAGTCCAGTCAGCCGACGCAACCCGGCATCGAGGCCGGCGCCCAGGGATTGCAACCCCCGGGTGCATTTGCACCGAACGGTGGCCAGAATGATCAGGCTTCCGTGCTGGCCGACAATCGCACCAACACACTGATCGTCACCGCCACTGCAGAGCAGCACCAGCAAGTGCAGGTATTGATCGACGAACTCGACTCGCGCAGCCCGCAAGTGCTGCTGGAGGCGACCATCGTCGAAGTCATTCTGAACGACACCAGCAAACTCGGTGTGCAGTGGCAGTTGCTAACCAATCGCAATCCGCTGACCTCGATCAGTCTGGCCTCGCAGGACAGCGCCGGATTGCTAAGCGATGCCGCCGGTCTGTCAACCACCAACGGACTGACCGTCGGTTTGTTATCACCTGGTGACTACGCCACCCTGATCAACCTGCTGGCCTCTGATAATAGTGCCACGGTGCTGTCCGCTCCGCATCTGATGGCCTCCAACAACAAGGAAGCCAACCTGCGGGTGGGTGATGAAATACCTTTTCTGAAAGAATTCCGCCTCGACGCAGACAACAACCCGATTCGAACCTTCGAGCGACAGCAGGTGGGTCTGAATTTGAAATTTACCCCCAGCATTGCAGAAAACCGCGACGTCAGCATGGCACTTGGTATCACGATTAGTTCTGTGCGTCCCGGTGGCACCACCGACAACAACGAATTCACCACCAGTGAGCGCGAGATCAACACCAACGTCGTCGTCAAAGACCGCCAGACCTTGGTCATCAGCGGGTTAATGCGAGACAACGTCACCGACAATAGCGCGGGCATACCGGGTTTGCGAAAATCAGTCGTAGGACCGTTATTCGGCAATCAGGAAAACAACACCGAAAAAGGCGAATTGCTGATCCTGATCCGTCCCCACGTCATCACCAGCGAAGACGAAGCTCGCCTGGCCGGCGACCAGCAGCTAAGACAGCACCCTGAAGCCGCCAAGGCTGGCGCCATTCGCCCCGCAGGTATCGAGTTCGATCTGTAAATAAAACCACGGCAGAAACCGCGCAAAACCGTAGGGGAATAAGCCGCAAGGCGCATCTACCGTTTTTTAATTTAGCTGTTACTGGCTGGTTGACGCCAAATGGTACGTGCGCCTGGCGGCTTACGGCCCCTGCGGGTATTCGGATTTTGGGGGAGGTGAATGCCGGCTAACGACTCAGGCAGATTTCCTGTTGTCACTGATACAACTTGCAATGTCTGCAACCGCACTCGCTAACTCATCAACCGGCAGTGGTGTTTACGACTGCATCGTTTGTTGATGCTCAGCGGTATGGTTAAACAGACTGCGAAGAAAATGCTCAGCCAGTATCCGTTTACTCAGCTCGCAAATTTCACCGGCCAGCCGGCGATGTCGGTGCCGTTGTACTGGAGTAAAGGTATGCCGTTGGGCGTGCAATTCATGGCACGCCTTGGCCGTGATCAGACATTGATTGAGCTTGCCACTCAGCTGGAAGAGGCAAGGCCGTGGTTTGATCGCAGGCCACCGGGATTCGATTGAGAATGGTACCGGCAGGTTCGGTATGCGGCGGACACAGTAGTTGAGTATGACCGCACTATCGGTGGTTTGTTAGTCCGGATGATTCGTGACGGGGCGACAAACTGTTGTACGTGTGAATTATCCAGGACAAGGACCATTCAACGATCGATGGAATGAACAGCGCAGTTGCAGTGCGCGCTGTGCTGGCACAGGCGGTAGTTGCGAAAGTGCGCCAGTGCCACGAATGAAGCGCCTAACAAAGTCAGCACACGCTCGATGGATTCGCCCGCAGAATGCCCGACGCTGACTGCCAGAATCATGCACGTCAACCCGATGATTCCGTAGGCGGCAACGCGCACGCAGCGGTGGTTCCTGCAACCGAGCGTTAATGCAAATACACTAAAAGGTATAACCAGCAGCAGCATACCGAGATGGAACGCCTTGTGTTCCAGATTCAGTGTCAATGCCACCGGTACATACACTATCGCAAGCGGCACGGCCAGGCAATGCAACGCACACAACAGTGACAGGCCGATGGCCGTTCGATCGGATAGTAAGCGGAGGTTGTTGTGGCTATTCATGTGGCTTGTCTCGATTGAAGGCGTTGTGCGCGATTGTGTAGCTCGATGCGCTGTCATCTCCAAGCATCCTGGTATTGATGTTGAATATGAAAGTTATGATATAACATAACATACGAGAGTTCAATTTGAAGGGAAGGGGCCTGTCGTGCTCTGGAGTTGTCGGGCTCATATAGCGACAGCGGCCTGGCAGCGCCGGGTGCGTTAGAATGCATCACTATGCATGGGTGCACGCATGATGTGCCGATTCAACCAGACCGTGAGATCACCAATGAACGCAAAAACATCCACTACCGGCATCATCATTTGTGATCACGGCAGTCGTCGTGCGCAATCAAATGACAGCCTGCGGGATGTAGCACAGCGTTTCGCCGCGCGATTCGCTGCAGACTGTCAGATTGTCGAGCCGGCGCATATGGAGCTGGCGATGCCGGATATTGATGCCGCCTACGCCACCTGTGTCGCCAGAGGGGCGACGCATGTGGTGGTGTTGCCGATGTTCCTGGCTCAGGGCAGGCACTGGACGCGCGATATCCCAAGCCTCACCAGTCAGGCTGCCGCCAGGTTTCCGGGCACCACCTATCAGATTGCAGAACCCTTAGGTATTGATGACCTGCTGCTGGACCTATTGAAAAAACGGCTCGATGCAAACGACCAGCCGACGCTTTCCAGTGGTGATGCCGATCTGCGGCTTGCAGAGTTACCAGCCACAAAGCGACGGATTCAGTGCAGCAGTTGTCCGTTCGAGCTCGATCGACAAAGCGGCGCGATCAGTATCAAGCCAGGAAGTGGACTGGATCAATAAGCTGTATAAAACAGTGTGTATGCTCGGATATCTAATCCAGTATAAAACCTTTCGATCGTATAAAAGAGCCAAAGTCAGCGCGTTGTTCCACGCTGTACTGGCGCGCTTTGTCTTCCGACCAGCCATAGTCGTCCAGGCGACCATAGCGTGTGGTATCCCGCTGTTGGGTGTAGGGTTGGTGTTCGGCGCGATGTGTGTCGTAGGCATGGATTTTTGCCTGTATGTCGTGCTCGTTGAATCGATCCTGGTGCACCGTAGTTGACAATGGTAAACGCATACTCGGCTTCGCAGTTTGCGAGGGCCAGCCCATGCCCAGGCCCGCGACTGGAAATACATGGTGGGGCAATTGCAACAGGTTGCAGACTGTCTCGCTATGATCGCGTATCTGGCTGATCGGGCAACAGCCGAGGCCAGTGGATTCGCAGGCGGTGACAAACGCCGACAGCGCGATGCCGGCATCGACACTGGCATTGAAGAACGCATCCAGATGGTCGTTCGGGAAGGGTTTGTCGCGCCAGCTGGCAAGCTGGCGCTGGCGGCGATTGTTGGCGCAAAAGATCAGTAACACCGGTGCATTGGCGATCCAGCTGTCCTGAGCAAAAAGACCATTGATCGACGCGCGAATTGTTGTGTCTTTAACGATCACAATATCGCGTTGTTGCAAGTCGCTCTTGGTTGGCGACGCGAGTGCGATGGCACACAGGGTTTGTATCAGGTCAGGATCTATGGTTTCTGGTTTGAAATGTCGGCATGAACTGCGAGCGGCCATTTGCAACAGCGTCGCATTGGTGATTGGCACCGGGTGATCAACGCTGCCAAATCGCTGTTGCAACCGCTGTTGTAAAAGAACTTCTTCGTCAGTCGTTGTCATCTGATCAAGGTTGCTCCGAGTAGACCTCTGCATGGTCAAGCGTCATCCTGTAGGCAGAGGTGCCGACGTCATTTTCATACAGCGTCGTTTGCAGTTTGCCAGCAATCCAGTAGGGCTGGTAGATGTCGTCCATATTGATGTTTTTATCTGAGTCAACGAGGATCAGCTGGTTTGGCGGTGGTGGTGGAACATGGATGCAGGCCCCGAAGTAGGGGACGAAAAAGAACTGCGAGACGCTCTGATCGGTGTCGAATTCCAGTGGCACAACGAAACCGGCAATGCGAATGTCTTTGCCGTTCAGCTCAGGTCTGATATTGGTAGAAATCAGCGCTTGCTCGTAGGCGCTCTCGTTACCTGTGGTTTCCATTGCCTTGAGTGGATCCCTCAGTATGTCACCGGCACCGCCTTCCTCGATATCAAAGATGTACTCCGGGGGATTCAACAGCGCCTGCAAATCCTGATCGGGTAACAGATCAGTCCATTCATAAGTGGCGTACTGACTCTGTAAATCAGCCGCGCTGATGGTTGACGCGGCCTTGGTGGTTTCGGTTGTATTGTCACCACACGCGGCCATTATCACGGCAACGCTCAAGGCCAGAGCCCTGGATAATCTTGTAGTCTTGCTTGAACCCACGGTGGTTAAAAAACTGGTAGCAGGCACGTGATCGTCTCTCATTTCGAAAAAGCGCTGTACGCCGGTTGCGCGCACCCGGGTGTTACCCGCGAGTTAAACGGTGCTGATGGGCACCGGTCGCAGATTGCAGCTGTCATGGCGAATACTTTCGGTGGCAGGTGGCCTGTAAAAAGGTTGTTCACTGTCCACGTGCACGCTGCAGCATGAATTGTGGCAATAATCCCGGTATCGTAGTTGTGCACCACCAGACTGCGACGTAGTCGGTGCTGGCTATAGGTAAAACGATTCATTTAGCCAATTTACTGCGTGGGCTGGTGGCCCTCAGCCTGACGCCTGCGCTACGGCTCCAGATAAAGACCCTGCAGCCGACAGATGACTAAAAATGAGTGCCCGCCTACCTTGTGTATATTGTGCTGATCTGAGACCAATTCAACCATTCGATGTTACTGGTCGCTCATTCGGACAGGGCGATCGTGTTGCATGGGTCTGCGTTTTCGGTCACGACGCCGGGTGGCTCAGGTGCCTGTGGAAGGATGCCAATGCGAGCAAGACAACTGACACCAGACCGGTGGTCAATACAATGGTGGGTACTGTCGAGATGCGCTCAAAGTGGAGTGACAGCACAAAACCAGCCGCAAAGCCCAGGGTGGCCGAGAGTATCGTCAGTGTGATGTGTCGCTTGATTGAAGGTATCGAGCTGTAACTGAGTATCACGGTTGGCAACAAAAGAAACGCCATGGTAAACAAGAAACCCATGGCATAAATTGAAGTGCAGATCAGCAACAGTGACAATACCTGAAACAATAACAGGGTTGTGCGGTTGTTAACTGATGCATCGCCAATAACCGAAAGCAAAAAGGACTGATCAGCGAAGGGTTTCCACCACGCCAGCAGTACTGTCAACACCACCACGGAGACGCCTGACGACACCCACAAATCCTTGCCTGACAAGGTAACGATGTCACCAAAAAAAGCCTGTGAAAAGTGATTCTCGAGTGACGGAAAAAAGGAGACCAGCCAGTAGCTCATTGCCAACAACATGGCAAAAAACGCGAGATGTGTACTGCTGCTGGTCGTACGGCGGCCTTTTTCGAGTTTGGCGCTGATAAGCAATGCCAGTGTTGAAAAAAGTAGCCCTGTCAGCAGGGGGATTTCATCTGATGCGAGCGAGGTTTGGTGGTTGAGACCTATCGCCGCGCCGACTAATACACCGACTGTGGCGGCCTGACTTAAAACCAGGCTGTGTAGCGATTGGTTTCTTGACACCAGATGGCAACCCAGCAGGGCCAGGGCTGCAGCGCAGAGTAACCCCGCCACAATCGCACCCGTGTACAATTGCAGTAGTTCAATCACAGCGAGATGCGTTTTGGAGCCGGGTCGCTCCAGGTTTGAAGTTCGACGGGGAAATCGTGGGTACTCAGGATCACGCATTTATTCTGCATTGCCACGAAGTGTCTGAGCGCAGACACGATAGTTTCACGAGAGTTGTCGTCCAGATGATTGAAAGGCTCGTCGAGCACAATCAATTCGGGGTTGCCGAGAAGGGTTCGCGTCAACAGTGTGCGACGTCTCTCTCCTCCGCTGGCGCCATTCCAGCCCAGATCGAGTTGCGATTTGCTGAGCAGCCCCGGTTGCGCCATGTCATCATCACTGATTGCAGCGCTGGTTGAGACGCGCAGGATATCTCGCAGGCTGAATGGCATGTGCGTCTGACTATCCTGCAATTGCGGCAGGTAATGGATGGCAGGGGGCGGCAAATTGAGTTCGACGGTGCCGGTTTGGCATCGGCGGCGTTGCAGGATAACCTCAAGCAGTGTCGATTTGCCGGTGCCGTTTGGCCCGGTGATAATCAGGATTTCGCCCTTTTTCAGATCAATGTTGAGGTGGCTGACCAGCCATCGTCCATCGGGCGTGGCACAACTGACATCGTTTAGCGTCAGGATCGACGCGCTGGTGCTCAATGCTGTTGTATTGCTGCGTGCAGTAACGCGTCTGCAAGGTGGTGTTGTAACTTTGCGTAGCTATCCACATCGCCGCCGGATTGTATAGAAGTAACCACGCTGATATGGGGTACTCCGGATAATGATGTAAACCGTTTTAATACGTTGCGTGGATTGTGAGTCGAGGCGAGTAGCAGATTTACGCCTTCACGCTTTGCAGTGATTGACGATTTGGCAAGCCTTCCTGCCGATGGCGGTACGCCAGGCACGGCCTCCAGTTCCCCAATCGCATTCAATCCATAAGCTTGCAGGAAGTACCCGAAGTCCTTGTGATACTCCATGAATTTGTGTGTGCCAAGCGGCTTGAGCAGGGCTTGTACATCACTTTGCAGGGTTTGCATTTGGATGGTTAAGTTCTGAAAATTCAGTAAAAACGCTTCGGCATTGTCCGGGCGCAGCTCAATCAGGGTATCTAGCACGTTTTCACCCGCCTGCAGCATGTGGGTTGGGCTCAGGTGATAGTGCGGGTTTCCATCCGGGTGTACATCGCCCATCGATCGATCGACCTTGCCGGTTGCAACGTCGATCGCGTCGATGCCATCGCTGGCATCGCAATAGCCTCGACCACCAGGTTGAACCTGGGCATTCGCCGACTTTGACAACACCTTCGGTATCCAGCCGATTTCCAGGTCAAGGCCAACGATGCACACCATGTCGGCATTTGCGACCAGGTGTATATACCTTGGAACTGCGTCGACGTAGTGGGGGTCTTCCTTGCCCGTGAGCAGCGCAATGACCTTGACCTTGTCACCACCGATCTGACTGGCGAGCCACGCCAGATCAGTCGTGGTGGTGACAATTTTAACTGGTGCTGCCAGAGCAGCCCAAGCGATAAAATTTGACAGTAGCAGCGCGAATGCTGTTGTTGTTTTCAAACCCAAACCCCGCAGGTGTTAAAACGTATGAGCCGGATGAGCGCCCAGTATGAACGTAGCCTGTAATTGCAGAAAACGATCTCGATCGACAGTTCGACCGTCAACGGTATCGCGCTGGTCATTGTAGGCAAGCCGAAAAGTGGCAAATTCACTGGATCGGTAGGTGAGGGTGGGTACCCATGCAAAGTTAAAGTTGTCCTCGCTTCGTCCCAGCGCGTCGCGCTGGCTCTGGACCGTAAAGCCGTCGAGGCGCAGTCCGAGTTGCCAGCGCGGATTGAACCCGTACTGCCCGTAGATATAGCTACCCAGTGAACGTTCTCTGCCTCCCGGGTCGCGGGTCTCCTCTCGATACCAGGTCTCAGATTGCAGCAGATACTTTAGGGTCTTCGCCTCGCGTTTCTTGGCGACAAAGTCCACACCGGATATTTGTGTATCTGTGTTCTCGAAGGATGTGCGTCCAACGTAATTCAGCCCTAGCTCTGCATCGCCCAGAAAACCGGCACCAAAAGATGTGGCCAGCCGCATATAGTGCGTCGGGACATCCGGCTGAGTGCCCTCAATGTGGGTGTGTCCGAATGTAAAGCCGGATGTGGCGCCAAGGGTTAGTTCGAGGAACCTTGATGATGGAAGCAGGTAGCTCAACTCCACCCCGGTGTCGATTATCCCCTCATCGTCAAAAAAGCGCGTGTGGACTTCAGGTGCTGCGATGAATGGCCAGTCGTGTTGGTGAAAGCGCTGCAGCCGTCCAAAAGCCGGAAAGATCTGGCCGATGCGAAATCGGCCGCGGGGAATGATCTTGCTCGACCCCAACCACAGTTCGTGCGTTTCGAACACGAACTCACCGCGCTCGTCGTGCGCGGTGGCGCTGGCGACGGCGTGAAACCGGTGATCTATCGGAGCATAGAAAACGAGCTCGAAGGATCGCGGGGACAGTCGCTCCAGTGCCCTGGAGTCGGCAGACAATCCACGTTCGAACACCAGATCACCGGCGATTGAGATCTCCAGTCCGGAGGCGTCAAAGGCCGGGGTGTCAGTTGCATATGTCGCCAGCAGCACGAGTGCTGCGGCGGCAGACCGGGTGGACATGGCGATTAGTCTTCGAAGCGATCTTCGCTTGTTTCGGCGAAAGTGACGTCCGCGCCATCAAGCGTGATACCCCAGAATGACCCTGCGCCCTGTCCCGATACCGTGCCGGTGTCTTCGCTGTTCTCAAGCGTCGTGGTGTCACTGAAGAGGGTCTCGCCCTCAGGCCAGATCAGCACGTGGGACGGGTTTTCATCGTTGTGCACGTCCATCAGGATATTGATCGTCTGGTCCGCCGCGACCGACGTAAAGGCAGATGAAATGTCCGAACCATCGACGATCACTTCCAGGCTGGTTGGTGTGTTGGCCGGGCGACTGACGACCAGATCAATGCCGTTGGCCAGCTGATCATCGCTGTAGGCATGGATGGTAAAGCTCTCGCCGGCATCGAGCTGCGCGCCCACCTGAAAATGCCGGCCGCTGTCGACGGCACTCAGCGAAGAGGTAAAGATCACGCTGCCAACACCGCTGACGCTCTCGTCACCACGGGTCAGCGTGGTCTCTCCGGACAGCACCGTGTTCGCCTCAATTGCCGATGCTGCAGGAGCGTCGTTGTCACTGTCGCCGCCACAGGCCGCCAGGGCGAGTGTTGACGCCAAAATCGCCGCGTGCATCGGAATTGCGTTGAGTTTCATTAGTATTTCTCCACCGGTTGAATGTTAACGGCCATCGCGGGGCGGCCGCTTGGCAAGCTGAAAAAGTTGCGTGAATTGTCTGTTAAGAAATGTTATAACATATCATAATTACCGGCGCATCCAGAATCGGCTGCAGGGATCGCCTGCGGGCATTGAATCTTGCTACAATCGTATGGTGTTGTGATGTTGTAACATAGCGGTTCTGTTGGCAGCCGGTTCACTCTCATCGTCGCGCGTCATTTGCTTCGCAACGCACGGTGACGCTAAACCTCTAGACCTTTACATATCAACCAGGGAACAAATACATGTCTGTTTTAACGCGGTTCGCCACTGTGATCGCCAGTGTCGGGTTGCTCGCGTTCGGTACCACGCCAGCACTCACCCAGGCCAGCAGCCTCACCATTGCCACCACCTGGGGGCCGGCAGATGAAGTGCCCGATCCGCGTGCCGGCTACAACGGCTGGTTGTCGAACCAGGCCGGCGTGACAGAGACCCTGATGGGGATCGACTACGACTTGAATCTCTACCCGCGCGTCGCCGAGGGCATAGAGCAGGCAGCGCCGACGCAATGGCGCGTAACGCTGCGCGACGGCGTGTCATTTCACGACGGCACGCCGGTAACGGCACAGGCAGTAATTGATTCGATATCAGCGATTCTCGAAGAGGGCAACGCAGCTCACAATGCGCGGGTGGCGAAGCTGCTGGATCTGGCCGGGATGTCTGCCGATGGTGAATCGGTAGTCGTGTTTGATACCAACAGCCCGAACGCAGCGTTTCCGTGGTCGCTGTCAGAGCCCGGCATCGCCGTACTCGGCGCGGCATCGGACGAATACCCGATCAACGCTACCGGTCCATTCGTTTTTAAAGAGGCGGTGCCAAAACAGCTTTACCGTGCCGAGGCCAGCGCGAACTATCGTGACGGTGCCCCTGGCCTGACAGAAGTAAAAGTGACGGTGGCAGGTGACCCGGCGTCTGCGGCACTCGCCTTCGAAGCCGGTGAGGTGGACATGGTAATCAACTATCCGGAGGCCGATTTTGAACGCATTAAGAGTACCGGTGCGCAGGGATTCTCGGCACCGACCGCTCGCCTGTACTTCTATACGGTCAACGCGGCCAATGGACCGCTCGCCAACCCTTTGATTCGACGCGCCGTATCGCTGGCGATTGATCGACAGGGAATCGTCGAGGCCGCGCTGTCCGGTGTTGGCGGTGTGCCGGCCGGCACCATCTACCCCGACGGCAAGGGCTGGGCGGCGGATATCAAGGCAGCTTACGACGCTGGCCAGGCCGAGGAGCTGCTGGCTGCCGCGGGCGCAATCAAAGAAGGCGGGCGCTGGTTGCTCGATGGCGCGCCACTTGAGATCGACATCGTGACTTATTCATCGCGTGCAGCACTTGCCCCGACGGCCGAATTGACGCAGGCGTTTTTGCAATCCATCGGTGTGACATCGAGCGTAAGCGTTGGTGAGTATGGTGCCAGTAACGATGCGATCGCAGATGGCACTGCAGATCTGTTTCTGCAGGCCTGGGTTACGACGCCACAGGGTGATCCCGGCGCTGTGCTCGAAGCGCTGCTGAAGTCGGACGGTGGTTCCAACAGTGGCAAATACACCAATGCCGAACTGGATAGTCTGCTCGATCAGGGGCGCGCCACATTCGAACAGGCAGAGCGTAAGAAAATTTACGATCAGGTGCAGCAGATCGTCGCCGAAGAAGCCGCGATGATCCCGGTGTTCCATGTCAGCCAGGTGAATGTCGGCCGGGCCGGGCTCGAGAACTATGCGGTTCATCCGACCGAAACCTACTGGGTCACCCACAAGACCACACTGTCTGAGTGACACTTAGCGTTAACGGCCTGAGTGCGGTGCGCTCGGGCCGAACTATTCTCCACAGTATTTCCCTCTGCATTGAATCCGGCGAGAGGATCGGTCTGGTCGGGGCGTCGGGGTCTGGCAAATCGACGCTCGGGCATGTGCTGATCGATGATTTGCGACGGCGCGGCATCGGCGTGGCCCATGTGCCGCAAAGTCCGGATGAGGCGCTGGATCCACTGCGCAGTATGGCGTTTCACTGGCGCGAGGCCGAGCTCGCACTCGG
>CAZYDV010000188.1:0-11973 GCA_964646405.1 uncultured Granulosicoccaceae bacterium
CGCCAACCGGCAACCCATCGTGACGAGGCCGGACATCAGTCCGGCCTTTTTTTTGCTCGCAAATCGTACCGTGCCGAATCGGCAACAGTGCGTTGCCGGGTGAACAGTCGTTTTCAGTGGTCGTCGAAACCGACGTTGCTGGCGATAAGCTGCCAATTTACACCTGGCGACTTGCGCAACTCACAGCGATGCAGGTAGTCGAGTGGCTGGTCAAACGCACTGTTCAGCGGTTTGCCGAGCAGTTCACACATCATTGCCCGAATGGACCCGGCATGCGCGACGATGAGCAACACCGCATAGTCACGGGATTGTTCGAGCATGTCGTGCAACGCGAGGCTCGCACGCCGGTGCACCAACGCCAGAGACTCTCCAGCAGGCGCCGGCCGCGTGACCCAATCCTCGCTCCACTGCCGGGCAAACTGGGGTGATGTACGCTCAATCTGGCCCCAGCTCAACCCCTCCCACTCACCAAAATCCATTTCATTAAAACGAGCGTCGGCATCTGGCTCTACGCCAAATGCCGTGCTCAACGCGGCTGCGCTCAAGCGCGCGCGCAGCAATGCACTGGTCCGGATTATCTGCGGTTGTGGACCGTGCCACTGTGTCGGCAGGCGCGCCACCGCGAGCTTGCCCGCGGCGGAGAGGTCGACGTCGGTACAGCCAATGAACCGTTTGGCACCCGTGACCGTCTCGGCGTGACGAAGGAAATACAGCGTCTGCGCGCGCTCGGCCATACCGGTCGGCGAGGCTTTAAGGATTGGGCCGCTGCAGCTGCGATGCCAGCAGATCCTCCAGCGCTCTGATTTTTCGATCTCGTGCAGACAGCTCAGCGGCCATCAGTGCCGGATCCGATTCATCCTCCTGTTGCGCCAGTGAATGACGCAGGGTGTCGATCATACGATCGCGCGACTCAATTGCCTGCTGCAGTTCTTCGACGTTGTCGAGCTTCGTTGCCGACCCGGCACCGGCTGGCTGTATGTCGTCGTGTCCGGGCTGACTCGCACGCGAAGCTTCGCTGGCTGGCGAGCGCTCGCGTGCGGCGGGAACCTTCTGTGGTGCTTTCGGGCCGGCGCGGCGAGCGTCGTTCGGGCGCGGTGACGGACGATCTTCTTTTTGTTCGGCGCGCTGACGCGATCGTCCCTGCGAGTCGATCAACCGTTCGCGCAGGCGATCGTTGTCCGCCCTGAGCCTGCCGGTGTCTCTCCTGAGCCGGTGCAATTCTTCCGCACTGACGCGTAATCTCTGCCATCGCCAACACAGCCAACCGGCCAGCAACCCCGTGCCAAAAGCCAATGCCATCGGCACGACTACGTCCCACAATGTCCACAACATCAGCGTTCGCTCATCAACAATTTGCGCCCATTTGATTCTTTAGAATTCACTCAATACCTGAAATTCGACACGCCGGTTCTGGCGACGACCAAAATCAGTCGAATTACTCGCCAGCGGTGAAGCCTCACCATAGCCCAGTGCTCGAAGTCGCCGTGGATCGACACCGCTGCGCACCAGGTAGTCAACCACTGCGCTGGCACGCGACAGACTCAGTTCTCGGTTGGTATCCGCGGGGCCGTTGCTGTCGGTGTGCCCGGTGACTCGCAACACGGGTCGCTGAAAGCGAAACAAGGCATCCACAACACGATCCAGCGATTGCTTGGCGGCAAACCCCAACTGGTCGTCGCCCGACTCCCAGACGAGCATTTCTCTCAACTCAGTCTCGTGCTCGGCAATCGCGCTTTGCAGCAACTCGACCTCACGCGCAAGCGATAACTGTCGTGAAGAGACTGAGCCCTGTATCTCCAGCCCCAATGCGCCTGCGTCGGCGCGGGCGCGATTCATCGCCGTGGCATTTTCCTCTACGTCGACAGCCGCTGTGAGATCGAACTGATTGCTGTTGAGCCGGGCGCGCGCAGTCTCAGCATGCTGAAAGTCTGTCATTGCCAGTGCGAGTATCGCGACCTTGGCATCTTCCTGACCCGACTCTTCACCGGTCACCGCAACGATCTCGATATTGTTCACGACCTCCTTCGATGCCACCCGGGCTGCGTCATCGAGCGCCCGCCATTGCTCCGAACTGTGGACACTGCCCTCAAGCGTGATGCGGCCTGCTTCTTTGACCGCGGTAACATCGAGCGAGACCGATTGGTTGCTCTTGCGAGCGATGATGTCGCCACTGATCACCAGACCCAGATCACTGGCACTGCCGCGCAGACGCCGCAGACTGTCCGCCTGCGGCTGGTCCGGCGCGGTGGCGTTAAAGCGCAGATCGCGCGCCGACAATTGCGCATCGACAACCATCTCACTGCTGACACCTGCAATTGCATCGGCAAGCCCGGCCACCCGGTCATCCGCTCCAGGTATCGCCTCTTGCAGGCCCGATACTGATAGTCGGTCAATCACATTGGCAATACCCAGCGCATCGGTCGCCGCCACAATGAGCTGCATTCGTTGCTGGTCGGTCAATACCGTACCCTCGAGGGTCAATCGTCCATCCTGAAGCTGCGCACTGACGTCGACTGTACCCAGATTGCCGGGCACGGGCTGCTGCGCCTCGCGCACCAGCAAATTCACCGCTCTGATATCTCGCCCACCGGCGCGCCGAACCTGTTCCTCGAATTGCTCGATATCCAACCCCGCATCGAGGTCTCCCTCTATGGTGACATCGCGGAACTGCCAGTCGAAGCGCAAGGCATCGGTGTTGACGCCACCCGCCTGTAGCCGCGACACCACATTTTGCTCGATCCGTTGCTCCAGTCGATCGGATACGAGATAGACGGACACCGCAGCCAGCACCACAAACACCAGTAGTGAAAGACATCCAACCAGGGCTGGAAACCAGTTCGCCGCCACGATTTCACTTCGGGGAACGAAGGCATCTCGCTGGGCTGGCACCGTCAGCACATCTGCTGCCATTCATTGCTCCATGGAATCGTCGGCCGGGACAGGAGATTTGTCATGACCTTATTCAATCGGGGTTCAGCTTGAACCGGTCAAACTGATTCCCTTGATTTTACATACAAATTGTAATGATTATCCAATTCACGCGTCATTGAATGACAAATCAATCGTTAAATTTCAAGTATATGCCGCGATTAGTTAATAAATTTCTTGTCATGACACGAATATTGCACTATATACTGTCATGACAATAACTGGACTCCTGAAATGATTGCCTGCCTCCTGATCGCTTTCCTCTTTTACGTGTTGCGCTCCCCTGCTCACGACACAACGCCACTGCAGTAGGCCCAATGCTTCAAGTTGGCCGGGGCCGCGCTGGCCCCGCCACGCAAACCGCGTTTGCGGGTATTTTTCTCGCGTATAATCCCTCTCCTGCCGCCACTATCTGCGCGGCGATCAAATCCTGACGCGCCAAACCCCGGCCGTCCTGCCGGTCGCACCGCTCTGGCAGCCGGCACATCGCTTGCGCGCCGCTATCCGGACCACGGCAAGGATTTGACCCGGTCCCCTGCATCTATCCCAAACGGAGCGTTCAAGCGTGCGAACCTATTGCCACATCGATCTAGCCAAACAGAACGTTCGCAAGCAGGAAATGCACGGCGAGGAAATCGTTCGTGCCGGCCGCCACCTGATCGCCAAATCGCTGCTTGAACTGGGTGCCGCCACCGTCGATCCGCTCGGGCCAGACAATCCACTGATATTCTCCGCAGGCCCGTTTGCGGGCAGCAATTTTTCCAACGCCAACCGCACCAGCGTCGGCTGCAAGAGCCCACTGACCGGCGGCATCAAGGAATCCAATTCTGGGGGTACATTTGGATTTGCCCTGGGCCAACTGCACCTTTCGGGCTTCACACTGTACGGTGTCGCCGACGACTGGATCACCATTTACCTGCGCAAAGATGGCGAAGTGATATTCGAGTCGGCCGCCGAGTTCATGGGCATGGGCAACTTTGAAACGGCAGCCAAACTACACGAGAAGTTCGGCAAAAAGACCAGTATCGCGCTGTGCGGCCCGGTTGGTGAATATCAGGGTTTACTCGCCGGTATCGCATTCAGCGATGTGGATCTGCGCCCCTCCAGACTCAGCGCACGCGGCGGCGTAGGCGCTGTCATGGGCAGCAAAAAAGTCAAGGCTGTCATCGTCGATCTGCACAAGATGCCGACTTTCCACGATCGAAAAAAATTGATGGGTGCGGTGCGTGAGTACAACAAAAAGCTGGAAGCCGAGCCTGCGATCGATAACTTCGCCAAAATCGGCACGGCGATGATGGCAGACGTGATCAACCATCTGGGCGGCATCCCGGTGCGCAATTTCACCAACGGCCAGATGGTCGATACCAATATCGAAAAATTTAGTCTCGGCGGCGATGCGCTGCGTGAGCAAAATCTGCAACGGGGCGGTGAAACCACGCACGCCTGCATGCCAGGCTGTCTGATTCAGTGCAGCAACGTCTATGCAGACGCCGATGGCAACGAAGTCGTCTCGCCGCTTGAATATGAAACCATCGGCCTGCTCGGCACCAACTGCGGCTTGTCCGATCCAGATGAACTCGCCAGCATCAACTGGCTGGCCAACGATCTGGGCGTCGATACGATCGAACTCGGCGGCACGCTGGGCGTACTAATGGAAGCCGGAGAGGGCAGCTTTGGCGACGCGAGCTTTATGGAAAAGGTGATCGACAAAGATCTGCGCACTGGTACACAGTGGGGCCGAATCCTCGCTCAGGGCACAGCGCGAGTAGGTGAGCACTACAAACTTGATCGGGTGCCAGTGATCAAAAAACAAACCATCAGCGCGTATGATCCGCGTGTTGTCGAAGTCACCGGCCTGACCATGATGATGACGGCTCAGGGTGCGGACCATACAGCAGGCAACCTGCCTCAGTACGAAAGCAAAGGCAAGGATGTCGGTGAACTCGTCCACGCAAGCCTCGACATGCAAACTATTTGCGCCACCACCGACTCCCTCGGGCTATGCATCTTTGGGCGCTCTGTCACCAATACCAACACCGACTTCATTATCGGTGCGCTCAACGATGCTCACGGCATCACGCTTGACGAAGACTTCTTTCGCGAACTCGGCGTCGACTGCCTGCGAATGGAAAACGAATTCAACGATGCGGCCGGGTTTGCGGTCGACGACGACGAATTGCCGGCGTTCTTCTATTCAGAATCTCTGCAGCCCACGGACAGCCTGGCACGTTTCCATTGTGATGAAGTGCGTCAATCCGCAGTGCTTTGGTGGCAGGAGAATCTGCCCAAATCGACCTGACAATTCCCGGCAATCGTTCCCTCGCGCAGCCGGTTATACGGCTGCCTGCGCTGCATAACGGGCTTTCGCAATAGACCGATCTGTCGATTGCGACGATAGCAGACTCGCTTGAGGGCAATTAGCGCATCAAATCGCCGAATCTATCCGCACATCGAGCAATGTCGGCCTGGCAGAGGCCAACGACCACTGTAACGCATCGTCTAAATCACCGGGTTGCTCTACCCGGCGCGCCTGCACACCCATCGATTCGGCCAGCGATGAAAAATCGATTGGCGGATCATCAAAGTCCATGGCCACAAAGGTGTCAGTGCCGTGATAGGCCGCGACCCGCTGCTTCAATATCCGGTAACTCTGGTTGTTGGCGATTACCCAGCTGATTGGCAACTTCAGGTGGGCCGCCGTCCATAGTGCCTGAATACTGTACATACTGCTGCCATCACCGATCACCGCAACGTGGGGTCGATCCGGTTGCGCCAACTGCATGCCGATGACACCGGCCATCGCAAACCCGATACCGCCACTGGCCAGTCCGAAATAACTTCGCGCATCGCGATACGGTACCAGATCGGGCAAGTGTCGGCTGGCGGTCAGCCCCTCATCGACTAACACGGCATCGCTTGGCAAGGCCTTTGAAATTTGCAACATCAGGTAATCCGGGTCGATCGGGTGTGACGTTGCACGCGATTCAAGCTGTGTCGACAGTTGCGCTTTTCTGACACTCCAGTTGGCCGATTCGATCGTATGTGTATCCATGGGCGCCTGCCCATCGAGCAGTTCAACCAGTGCATCGATCGTCTCACCCGGGTGTGCCTGAATGGCAATGTTGGCGGGGTAGTTCTTGCCGAGTTCGGCGCTACGCTGCGCGATCTGCAGCACTGTAATGTGCTCGGGCAGCGGTTCGATCTCGCTGTGCACAGACATACGCAACACATCTGCCCCCAGAAACAGAATCGTGTCAAAAGGTTCCAGGGTGCTGCGCACGCGCTTTTGATCTCGCGACAGACCGCCCATGTACAAAGGGTGCTCTGATGGAAAATGCGCTCCGTGAACCACGGTTTGCTGATAGACCGGCGCACCGAGCAGAGTAGCCAGTCGCGCGGCCGACTCCAGACAATCGCAGACCGATAACTCATGCCCCGCCACAATGGCCAGCCGGTCGGCGCGTTGTAAATGTTGCACCAGGTCGGTGAGCGAGGCATCCGATGGTCGATTGCGGGCATTGACGCGTGTGGAGCTGCCCAATTCGATATCGGCCTCATCGTTGAGTATGTCACCGGGCAGCGACAGGAAAACCGGTCCGCTCGGTGGCGCCAGAGCGATTTTGGCTGCTCGCCGCACAATGCGTGGCAGATCCCGTAACCGCGTCACCTCGACCGCCCACTTCACGTGGGGTTCGGCCATGGGTGTCAGTGGACCGTAGAGCAGCGGCTCGGTCAGGCCGTGACCCTGTTCCTGTTGGCCGGCAGTGATAATCACCGGCGATCCGACCCATGCCGCGTTGAAGATCGACCCCATTGCATTGCCAAGGCCCGGTGCGACGTGCACATTGCAGGCGCTCAGTCTGCCCGACGCGCGCGAGTAGCCGTCAGCCATAGCGACGACCAGGGATTCCTGCAGGCCAAGAACGTATCGCAATTTGTCCTGCAACGGCATCGCTGCCATCAGCGGCAGTTCCGTCGTACCCGGGTTGCCGAAAATATAATCGATGCCTTCATCCGCAAGCAGTGACAGAAAGGCATCTCGACCAAAAATTTGAGCCATGCAGGATCCTCCGAACAGGGCCCACAAGATAACAGCACCGCCGTGGATTGTGTGGGTTTTAGCTCGCGCGAACGAGCGCCGAGCTCGCTGCCAGTGTGTTCTGCTGCGACATCAGAAATAGCCATTTGCCAGCGCGACACATCCGCTACACTCAGCTGCCCGTCACCATCGCCGGTTTCTCAATTGTTTTCGATCCTTCGCAATCCCTCGACTGCAGCGACCGGTATCGCCCTGATGGTTCTCGCCATGATGCTGCTGCCGGCGATGGATATTGTCGCCAAGCTACTGTCGGCCAGTATGTCATCCGGACAGGCGGCATGGAGCCGCTTTGCCTTTCAGGTGCTGTACCTGTTGCCTGTTATTGCAATGGGATCACACGGCTTGAAAGTTCCGGCCGAATGGCACTTGCACGGCTTGCGTGGCGTATTTATCGCCACCGCTACCCTGTTGTTCTTCACCGCCATCGCACGCATGCCGGTTGCCGACGCGATCGCGATCTTTTTTGTCGAGCCACTGTTGCTTACGCTATTGTCGCCATTTTTTCTGGGCGAGAAAATTGGCTGGCGGCGCGTGTCCGCATCGCTGTTCGGATTCATTGGTGCGCTGATTATCATTCAACCAGGCCAATCGGCGTTCGGCTGGCGCGCCGTGTTGCCGCTGGGTGCGGCACTATACTTCGCGTTTTATCTGATCCTCACACGCAAACTTGCCCAACGCACCGACCCCGTGACAGTGCAGTTTTTTACCGGTGTAGCGGGCTGCCTGACCCTGAGTCTCGCACTACTGGCAGGCACCTGGCTGGGCGCAGACATCCTCACCATCAGCACACCCACGCTGCCGCAATGGGGATTCATGGCGTTGCTTGGGGCAATTGGCTGTGTGGGCCATTTACTGGTGGTACTGGCGTTCAGATATCACGATGCAAGCGTACTGGCCCCTTTGCAATATCTCGAAATCGTCAGTGCTGTCATGCTCGGCTGGTGGGTCTTTAACGATTTCCCGACTGACACCACGTGGCTTGGTATCGCGATCATTATTGGTTCCGGTATTTACGTCTATTGGCGGGAACGACAAACCCACACCCAAGCCGGCTGACTCTGGCCAGATATTGACCATGCAGGCGACGTCAGCCAGATCCAAATTCACCGCGATTCTGTCCTTGTTATTGATCGGGGTCTGCGCCGGTGTGGTAGCAGATCAGTTTACTGATGTGCCACAGGCGGCGGACTTTGCAGCCATCGCCCTCGTAGCATTTGCACTCATCGGCTCCGCACGCTTCGACTGGCGAGAGCGATACCTTTTGCTCATGGCTGGTGCGGCCATCGTCGTTACCTGGCAGTTCGCAGCTGATCCAGCCGCCATTATTCGATCCGCACTGCACAAGTCGAGCTATCTCGCGGCTTTCATGATACTGCTCAGTTTGCTGCGAGAGGCGGCCAGCACCTCGCGCACGATTTTGACACTCGGCCTGGCACTGACCGGCCAGCCCCCAGGCAGGCGCTACATTGCCGTCAGTGGCGGCGGACACTTTTTGGGTATCGTGCTCAATTTCGGTGCGCTGAGCCTGCTGGGCCCCCTAATCCAGCGCGGCATTACTGCCGCCAACCACAACGACGGTCGCGACGGCATTCGCGAGCAGCGACAAATCAGTGCGCTGGCGCGAGGTTTTTCATGGTTTGTTACCTGGTCACCAACATCGGTCACTCAGGCACTTATACCGACCATTGTCGCTGGCAGTGAACACGGCCTGATCATGCTGTTGGGCGTGTTGCTATTGATACCAGTCAGCCTCGCAGGATGGCTGGAAGACCGACTGCGCTTCCCTGCCAATCGCCGGTCGGGGCACACTGTCGCGCCGGCAAAACACCTGCCTTTGCTCGCGATTGGAAAATTCTTTGCCATCTGCACAAGCCTGACGCTGTTGTCGGTACTGGCAAGTGTGAGTGGCGCGGTGCCGCTCGTCACCGGACTGATGCTTTGTGCGCCAGTCATTACCGTCATCTGGATCACCCTGCAACAACCACTCGATCGCGCAGGACTGGCTTGCGCGTTAAACCGCGTTCGAACCCTGTGCCTGGAATCCCCCGCCAACGGTGCACCTGAGGCACTGGCGCTGTCTTGTGCGGGATTTATCGGTATCGCACTCGCCGGGACTCTGGCAGACAAATCGATTGAGCTCGTCGATCAAATTGCCGCACTGCCGCCGGTATTGCTGTCAGTCGCTATCATCACACTGATACCGGTGGTATCCAACCTTGGCGCGCATCCAATCATGGTCGTGACGTTCGCCGGCGGCTTGCTGTCGTCTTCCCCGGCGCTGGCGACCAACCCGTCAGTCCTCGCAGTCGCATTCATCGCGGGCTGGGCAGTGAATCTGACTTGCTCCCCTTTTAGCGCAACCAATCTGGTATTGAGTCGGACGACCGCGATCCCCGGCACCACACTGGCGTGGAAATGGAACGGCTGGTTTTCGATCATTGCCTGCACAATTAGTGCAATTTGTTTGGGCGTGTTTGCGTTACTGCTGCCAGCCTGATCCGGCTTACCCGGTTTTTTATTACAACACTGTGTAGACCACCGACCGCCACGGCTTACAACGCGATCAGGTCATCCAGCGCAGGCAGAATATCCCCACTGAGCGTTACCGAGCACGAGTGGCTGGCAATGATCGCATCGTTGTTTAGCGGGCCATATAAGTGTGGGAACAACTCCTCACCGCCAACGGTATTCTCATAGACGAGCTCGGCACTCAATCTCTCGCTGTCGATAAGCAGAAGTATCAGATCGGTTGAATTTTTATAATAGCGTGAGGCCACCCCGACAAGCTGTTCTCTGGCGCAGCAATGGATAAAGCCATCCTGCTCGTAGGCATCCGGGCAGTAGCCGGCTTTATGCCTCTGACGATTCCAGCACTCGGCATGCGCGAGATGATAAATATTTGGCAAGATGATTCGGCCTTTAATTCAATCCGTGAAATAAAAAAGGCAGCATCCGGATCTCCGATGCTGCCTTTCCCAGAAAATGTGCCGTCCGCGGGTGACACAAACGACACATTGCATTCTGTTATATGGGTCAGAAGACTTCGCTATACAGGCAACAACCTGTTATCCCAACTGCTGCTCTACCTCACACCCGGGGATCGACGTTTTGATACCAGAAATGACCGTTGCACGCTCCTCAACCGAAGGAAACATTGCACTAGTAGCCACTACCTGACCGTTCGCCGACTTAATATTGAAGAAGAACATGCCGTTCGCGGATTCTTTCAGGATATACCGTCTGTCTTCGGTGCAATTCTTTTTGACCGAATTGATACCCTTGGTGGCACTATCTTTTGCTTTGTAATTTTCGCTGCGCAAAACCATCCGGCCTTCATCGTTCACAAACGAGAAGCTGAACGGTTCCGCTGCCGAGCTCTTTTTTAAAATGGCTTTCATCCAACGCTCCTTTGCATGGTTAGCGGAGCTAAGTGTATCACCAGCAAAACGAATCGAATGAACATGTAACGTTTTTTATCACATGAACGATTTTACGCCAGCTGCGGTGCCATAGTGGATGCTTTTTGCCGCTCGTTTGGTCCGGGATTCGCCGGTAACTTTCGCCCGGATTTTTCGCGTTTTCCAGAACGCAATTCCTTTAGCGCACGAGCCAGCAACTGATGCCCGTCTATCGTCGCCAGGTCGCAATCGGCGGTACCGAAATTAGTTTTTACCGATACCGACTTACTCGCATCTGCCGAATCATCCAGTACCACCAGCGTGCCCAGTTGTTGTTTCAGCCGAGTGAGCAAACTGGATACATTAGCCACCGGCGTATCCGGCAGCAATATCACAAATGTATCCGCACGATACCGCGCAATGACATCGGTTTCGCGCAATGAGTCAGTGAGACTTTCAGCCAGCCGCGTAATAGCGATCTCACCAGCGTGGTGACCGTACTCATCGGCGAACTGATAGAAACCGGCGATATCAACTGCCAGTATCGACAACGGCGCACCATAACGCTGCGATCGCGCAACTTCCTCTTCCAATCGAAATCCCAGATAGGCTCGATTGTGCGCACACGTCAACGGGTCGTAAATTGTCACATCGTGCATTTGATAAACTTTCCGCACGCTCTCCAATGACTGGCGCGTCAACCGCGTTTGCACGAGCAGTAGCGTGGCGACGCCCAGCAATCCCGCAGCAGGCAATACCGGTAACCAATTCGGTAACCGCCACGCGAACAAGGCTAATAATAGGGCCACTGCGGAGCCAACAGCCACGGTAGTGATCGAGACGATTCGCCAACGATTGCGCAAGCCGATGTACGGCATGGCCGAAATCAGTTTAAGGCTCGTCTGAGCCGATCCCAGCAGTAACAGCCCGGCAACACAAGTCAATGCAACGGTTACAGCAGCGGCAGCCGTCATGATTTCTCACAAGCGTTCGAAAGTAAGGTGAAACCCGTCCGTGAAAGTACCGCTCCTGAACAATCCAACCAGTAACTGACCATAATGATGACGATGTTCTCGATGACCGAATGAGCAATTGCTCGTTTCTATCGCGCAGCAAAACGCGATCCGGCCCTGCATCGCAATGGATGCGCCAATTGTTAACAAATTGGATTGTTTATTATCAGATGGACTTGATCGGATCGATCAAGTTATTGAATTGAATGGGGGAATCGTTTTTCACGATCCGATGGCGCGCGAAGACGCGCCGCCTGGCATCACAAATTTTTGTCTTATATTTTCCAGCGGGGTCTTTTAGTCATCCAGTTCCGTCAACTGAGTGACGCCTGCCTCCAGTTGCAGCCAGTCAAAGATACTGATCGCCGCAACCGGCACATTGGCGTAGTGATCGCCTCTCAATAACAGCAGATGGACCGATTCGCCGGGTGACGTTGACTTCCATACCTTCGTGTAGAAGTCCGCCAGATCGCTGACCGCCTGTTGATTGACAGCAGCAAATGTTATTTGGGATTACTTGGTGTAGATATCCCAA
>CAZYDV010000189.1:0-11962 GCA_964646405.1 uncultured Granulosicoccaceae bacterium
ACATCACCCATACCAACACGCTGGGTGCAGTCGCAAGCTTTATCGCCAACAGCCCGATCAGCGCACATGATCGCGATCACCAACTGCGCGTGATTGGCGCCGCGCCCTTGCCCGCCAGTGCAGATTCGATTTTTCGCCAACGCTTCGGGGTCGCATCGGTGATTCCGCTCTATGGCATGACAGAGGTAAACATCCCGCTTTACGGCAGGTTGCACGACCGGGCGTCGGATACCTGTGGCATCGAATACTCTGACCACTTCGAGGTACAGGTGCGAGACCCCGATAGCGACGAGCCGGTGGCCGATGGCGTCACTGGCGAACTGATGGTACGACCCAAAACACCTTTCGGCTTTGCGGCAGGCTATGCCGGCATGCCAGAGAAATCCGCACAAGCCATGCGCAACTTCTGGTTTCATACCGGCGACGCGGCATGGCGCCGCAGCGATGGTTACTTCGTGTTTGTCGATCGGATCAAAGACTGCATTCGCCGCCGTGGCGAGAACATTTCATCGTGGGAAGTTGAGCAGGCATTTCTTGCACTGGCAGCGGTCCAGGAAGCAGCAGCCTACGCCGTACCGGCCGACGGTGGAGATGGCATGGAAGACGAGGTAATGGTCGCGCTGGTGTTGCGTAACGCCAGCCTCGATGACCCACTCATGGCTACACTGCTTGAACAGGCAGCACCGAACCTCGCAAGCTTTGCCGTGCCGCGCTATATCAGGGTGGTGTCTGCGCTACCCTGTACACCCACGGGTAAAGTACGCAAGGCCGAATTGCGCCACCAGGGCATAACGGCCGACACCTGGGATGCAATCGCAAGCCGCTGAACCGTCTCGACTGAACCCCCTTTAACCATCCACCGGTAGCACCGTTGTATCTTTGATGTCGTCCATCACAAAACTTGCCGAGATATCGGATATGGACACTTGACTAATCAGGCTTTGATAGAAGCGATCGTAGCCTTTGACATCGGCTACTCGAATCCGCAAAACGTAATCCAGATCGCCACTCATTCGATGGGCGCCGATAATTTCGGGCATCGAACGGACGGTTTTCTCGAAACGCTTGAGCCAGGCTGGATCGTGCTCGCCGGTGCGGATCAGAACCAGCACCGACAACCCGAGCGACACGGCCTGCGGATCAACCAGTGTCACGCGACCGCGTATAACACCGCTCTCCTCCATCTGCTTGACCCGTCGCCAGCAGGCATTGCGCGATAGATTTACACGCTCTGCCAGTGCATCCATGCTCAGCGAGGCATTGGGTTGCAGCGCCTCCAGAATCAAACGGTCTATTTTGTCCATAAATAAATCTGTTCATCGGATATTTTCCCAATAATAGCCAAAATGGCAGAATATTCGAGACATTTTTCAGACACATTTATGGAAAACTATGCAATCGATCATTTAGTTACGGATAGTCCGATGCAACAAGCCAAAACGCACCCGGCGCTTCGATTGGTTCGCGCATTCACCGCCCACCCGGCGAACGTCGGCGAGAACTACCTGCAACACTTTTGCTTTGCCACCCGTTTTTCTGTCCGTCTTTTCGCCGCCGCCGGCGCGGCACTGATCCACGCCATCGTACCCGCGTTGTTTGAAACCACCGCCAGCGACCTGATCGAACGCATGCACGACGATCTCAACCACCGCCACTAACCTTAAAGAACCCGTCAAGTAAGCGTCGTCCAGACAGATTGGATGACGCCGACCTTGCCTATCGGTACGCAGAGTGTATGTAGATATTTACATTTGCTGCGCCTATACTCTGGTTCGCAGAAACGCTGTATCTAAAAGGGGACAGGGTTAAAAAAATTCTGGCAGCCTTCCTGCACGGTATTCGACCAGGCATCCCTGCGCCATTTTTCTGACGTGCTGTTGTCAAGTCACGCCTCGATTGCCCACATTGCGACTGCTGCCAGATAGGCCTTGTCGCAATTTTCTGCTGTGCGAAACCTCGATCAGAACGGTGCTGCCGTTCTGCTACCAAGGGAGACAGAGCCCGACCGACCATGATAGAAGCCAGCACGATCACCCCGGAAATTATTTTGGTGCTGTGTTTGTTGGCTGCGACTGTCTATCTGTTCGTCTCGGAGATCGTGCGCATTGATGTCGCGGCTGTCACCATCATGGTGCTGCTGGGTTTGTCAACGATGTTGCCGGGCATCACTCCGGTAATTTCAACCAACGAACTTTTCAACGGCTTTTCCAGTAATGCGGTGATGTCGATCATCGCGGTGATGATCATTGGCGCAGGCCTCGACAAGACCGGCATCATGAGCCGAGTGGCCAACTGGATTTTGCAGCACGGCGGTTCTACCGAACAACGCATCACCCCGATGATCTCGGGCGCCGTCGGCCTGATCTCAAGCTTCATGCAGAACGTTGGCGCTGCAGCACTTTTTCTGCCCGTGGTCAGCAGAATATCGCGGCGCACCACGATACCCATGTCGCGACTACTGATGCCGATGGGCTTTTGCGCCATTCTGGGCGGGACGGTCACCATGGTGGGGTCGAGCCCGTTGATTCTGCTCAACGACCTGATACTGTCATCGAATCAGGCACTGCCGGCCGAGTATCACATGGATACCTTCGGCCTGTTCGACGTGACTCCAATCGGTCTCGCGCTGATCACAACCGGCATACTGTTCTTTGTAGTTTTCGGACGCTTCGTCCTGCCCAACGTCAAAGGCGAGCAGCGCAAGGAAACCACCACCCGCACGGCCGAGTACTTTCGGCGCGTCTACGGTATATCTGGCGAATTGTTTGAGCTGCAGGCGACGATGGACAGCCCGCTGGTGGGCATGACGATCGTACAAATCGAGCGCACACTCGAGAACGTGCCATTCATTCTCGCCATCCGCAACGGCGATGAAATATCGGTGGTCCCTCCCGGCAAGGAAGTCATCTGGGTCGATAGTTACATCGGTGTACTGAGCAACAAACGCCAGCTCGTGAAATTCGCGCGCAAGTACAAACTGCGCATCGTGAAGAACGAAAATCACTTCACCCGCGTGATGAACGCACAGGAGACCGGCATCGCCGAGATCGTCGTGCCGCCCGGTTCGGAACTCGTCGGACAGACGCTGAACGAGCTGAAACTTCGCACCTCGAACGGGTTAAACGTTTTGCGCATCTATCGCGCCGGTTACACCCTTGATGACACCTTTCGGGAGTCACCGTTGCAGGGTGGCGACACGCTGGTGGTGCACACCGCCTGGCGCGACCTCAAGCAATTGCGAAACAACGAAAACTACGCCGTGGTGACCGACCACGTCGACGAAGAACTTCGCCCCAACAAGATAAAGCACGCGCTGATATTTTTCGCCATCGCGCTGAGCCTGGTTTTGTTTTCCGACTTGCGCCTGTCGGTTGCCCTGCTGGTGGGCGCGGTAGGCATGGTGCTAAGCGGCGTACTGACGATGGACGAGGCTTATCGGGCGGTCAGCTGGAAGACGGTGTTTCTGCTCGCCAGTCTGATCCCGCTGGGGCTCGCGGTTGAAAAATCGGGCACCGCCGCGTGGATCGCTGCCGAGACACTCAAAGTGCTTGGCGACGTGCCAATCTGGATGCTGCAGACCGTCATCGCGATACTCGCCACCGTGTTCACACTGGTGATGTCAAATATTGGGGCCACGGTGCTGCTCGTGCCACTGGCGATTAATATCGCGGTCGGCGCCGGCGCAGATCCGGCACTGTTCGCACTGACCGTCGCGATCGCCACGTCCAACTCGTTCATTATTCCAACCCATCAGGTCAATGCACTGATCATGGGCCCGGCAGGCTACCGGGTGATCGATTTCATGCGGGCGGGCACCATCATGACGGTACTGTTCCTGATCGTCAGCCTGTTCATGCTGAACCTGATCTTTTAGCGCGTCCGCTGGCGCGCAAGTTAGCAGCGGTGAACTACAGCAAACTGCCCGGCACCGATATACACGTCAGCGCCGCCTGTCTCGGCAGCATGACCTGGGGCGAGCAAAACACCGCCGCCGAGGCCCATCAGCAGATCGATCTCGCGCTGGAACGCGGTATCAATTTCATCGATACCGCAGAGCTCTATCCATCACCGGTTCGCGCAGGCACCTATGGCCAGACCGAAAAAATCATCGGCGACTGGCTGCGCCATCACGATCGATCGCGCGTCGTGCTGGCCAGCAAGATCGTGGGGCCTGCCCCAAAGAAATGGATCGGGCACATACGCAATGGTCCACTGTTGGATGCCGTTCAGATCGAGCAGGCGATTGACGCGAGTCTGCAGCGACTGGCGACAGACTACCTGGATCTGTACCAGGTGCACTGGCCCACTCGCAGCACCAACTACTTTGACAAAACCAACTACGACTACGCAGCAGATAAACACGATACGCCGATTCACGAGACACTGCACGCGCTGAACAAACTCGTCTCCTCTGGCAAGGTGCGCGCACTGGGCGTGTGCAACGAGACCCCGTGGGGTCTGCACCGTTATCTCAGTGTTGCTGCAGGTCCAGCAAAGGCCGGCATCTCGTGCATTCAAAACCCCTACAACCTGCTTAATCGAAGCTACGAAATCGGCCTGGCCGAGTTCGCCCACCGTTCGGCTATCGGCCTGCTCGCCTACTCACCACTGGGCTGTGGCCAGCTCACTGGCAAGTACATCGGCGGCACGGCGTCAAATAGCGCTCGACTACACCTGCACGGCAACTACTTTTATCGCTACACCACCGAAGCCGCCCGCGACGCGACGGCCAGATACTGCGCGATTGCAGCAAGCCTTGAGCTGACTCCTGTGCAGCTCGCGCTGGCGTTTGTCGCCAGCCGGCCCTTTGTGATTTCCACCATCCTCGGCGCGACCGACACCCGGCAACTGGCACAAAACATCGCGGCATTCGATCAGCAGCTCGATGCCGCTGCGATTCGTGAAATCGAGAAGGTGCACCGCCGCCATCCCAACCCGTGTGCGTGATGCCTGTCTATGCGTGCACCGGTAATTGACACTCACATCCATCTCGATGACGAACAGTTCGACGCAGATCGGGATGACGTCATTGCGCAGGCTCGCGCGGCAAATGTGGTGGGTATGGTTGTGCCAGCCGTACGCGCAGCGAAATGGCCAGACATCATTCAGCTTGCCAACACCTGCGCGGATGTCCATGCCACACTCGGCCTGCACCCGCTCTACACCGCGCACCATCACGCCAAAGACCTGCAACTATTGGCCAGGCTTCTGGATCAGCACCGCGTGTTGGCGGTGGGTGAAATCGGACTCGACTACCATTGTTCCAATAGCGATGTAGACCAACAGAAACACTATTTTATTGAGCAACTGGATATCGCTGCGCAATACCAGCTACCGGTGATCATTCATGCACACCGGGCGGTTGAAGATGTCATGCAGCTCTTGCGTTCTCACGGCCCCGGCAAGGGCGTGATACACAGTTACAACGGCAGTCTGCAACAGGCGCACAAACTGGTTGATCTCGGCTACCACCTGGGTTTTGGCGGCCCCATCACCTACCCGCGTGCAAAAAAGATTAGAAAGCTGGTGTCGTCACTGCCGATGCAAAACCTGCTGTTGGAGACTGATGCCCCGTTTCAACCCATGCACAATCAAACAGGACGGCGCAATACGCCTGCCCATATTCAAAGGGTGTTGAGCGCTTTCGCTACGATTAAAAATGCTGATGTTGCAGAAATCGCCAAGTACGCCAACCGCAACGCGCGTGATTTGTTTGCTCTGCCGCCATTGAAGTAGTTTTCAGGGCTTTGCAAGCAGTTCCTGCATCTCGCGCTCGATCCAGTCGCGACCCAGATCGCGAAGTTGCTCAGCCGTTTTTCCGGTCGAATCGATTTTCGGCCCAATCGATATCGTGACTGTTCCGGGATATTTGATGAAACTGCGCCGCGGCCAGAACAAGCCTGCGTTGTGCGCCACCGGCACGATGGGCGCGCCGGATTCAACGGCCATGACTGTGCCACCCATTTTATAGACCGGCGGTGCACCGACTGCCGTGCGGGTCCCTTCCGGAAAAATGGTGATGCTAAATCCATTGGCAATTTTAGTTTTTGCCTGCTCGATCAATTGCGGCATAACTTTGCGACCTGCCGAGCGATTGATATTAATGAAATCCAGTACCGAGAACGCCCAGCCAAAAAACGGCACCCATAACAACTCGCGCTTGGCTACATAGACGGCGTGAGGAAACAACATCTTCAGCGCGAGCGTCTCCCAGGTGGACTGATGCTTGGCGTAGACGATCGCCGGCTCAAACACATTCTCAATACCTTTGACGCGATGATCGATTTTGCAACTGACGCGCAGCCACCACAGGTTGAATTTCACCCACAGGTTGACGATATCGTAGCGTTTGCGGACCGGCAGCACGATCGAACAGCAAACCGGTACCCAGTACAGCAGGATCGACAGCGCAAAAACGATCCAGAACAACAGGGATCGGAAAAACAATTCCAGGCTTGATGGTTTGCGGTCTGACATGCTTGGTCGAAGAGTCGGATTGATGGACTATGCGGGTTCAGCCTGCCTCTAGCAGATCGTCCGCGAAGGATGCCAGGTCGTCGTACAGGTCGACGTTATCGAGCCGCTTGTTCTGCTCCAGCGTACTCGCACCTTCGCCGGTGCGCACCAGAACCGGTCGCGCGCCAACCACCATCGCCGCCTGAACATCCCGCAGGGAATCTCCCACCAGTGGTACGCCGGTCAGTTCGATGTTCAGGCGTTCCATGATGCTATCGAGCAAACCCGCTCTGGGCTTGCGGCAGTTGCAATCGTCGTCGGGCACGTGCGGACAGAAAAATACACCATCGAGCTGGCCACCGGCAGCGGCGATAGCGTGGTTCATCTTGTCATGAATCCCGTGCAGCTCCTCGAGTGTCAGCAGGCCACGACCGATGCCCGGCAAATTGGCCACCACAACCACGTGATACCCGGCCTGACACAACCGCGCGATCGCCTCGACGCTGCCTTCGATCGGCTGCCACTGAGCGGCCGATGTGATCGGGCCATCGGCAAGCTCGTTGATGACACCGTCACGGCCCAAAACCACCAGCTTCATTTGTACTCCTGTGTGACCCGTTGAAAGGATCAGGGTTGTGTCACGAGGCCGACCGGCCGCAGCTCAGCCAGGCAGGATCGGGCAACCTGATCGCGCAAGCCCGGATACCTTACTCTCCCAAATATGTGCTGAAAACTCAACAAGCAGGCGACTGCGACGCGGCCATACGCTGCACAAGAGCGTGCCATAGTGCCGGCGTTTTTACGATCATTTGCGACCCTTCTTTTTTGTTGAGACATGAAAATTAGCCGTGAAAACACATGCAGCAGCGGATCCGTTGCCCGGCAGGCGCCTGCAAGCCACCTGGCCCAACGGCATCCAGCGGGGCGCCGCGATGGCCGCGGCAACGCCACGCCACCCGCTACCGGTGCTTGCTCGCCCAATCGTCGACCCCACCACGGCCAGTAGATTGGTGCCGCGTGAATTCACCCGCAAATCTGACACTCGAATCGCTGCCAGCGGCTGGACCGATAGGGATCGTTGTGTCGATCTGCCCGACACGGCGCGCCGCTAAGCCTCTGAATCCGCTGGCGCGCGCCACCAAAAACCGGGACCAGTTCCGGTCTGTGCTATGCCTGCATCGAATTTGTCGAGATCAGCGGCTTACCATAGTGGCTGGGATTTTCCCGCAGGCTGCCGATACCGGCCTGAAACTTGTTAAATCCACCTACTGAAGAATTCACTTAACAGCACCCCATCAGGTAATGGCAAGATCATGAACACTGGAGTTTTCAGCAAATCGCTCCTACTGGCGGCGTGCCTTGGATTCTGTTCAGCAAGCGTCGCACAGGTGTACAAGTATACCGACGAGAACGGGAACACTATCTATACCGATAAGCCCACCGACGGTGCCAAGAAACTCAAGATTCGCAACGAATCCCGATCCAGCGCCGCGCGCGCACCGCGACAGAAATACGAGCCCGCAGTCGGGGAAGCGCGCGGAGAGCAATCGGATCAGATCGATGTGATCTACTCGAAGCTAGAAATACTCTCGCCGACAAACGATTCGACCCCACCCGGCAATTCCGGCAACGTCGAAGTGGTACTGCTGGCAAGCCCAAGGCTGCACGCACGGCATCGAATCGTCATCGCGCTGGACGGCAAAGAGATCTCGAACGGTCGACACGCGAATCTGAGCCTGACCAATCTTGCGCGCGGCACGCACACGCTGACGGCGCAAATCGTCGACGCGGAAGGCACGACGCAAATTCAGGCAAATGCGGTGAGTTTTCACGTCAAGCGACCGGTCATCAGCAAAGACAGCCCGCTGGCGTTCGATCAGGACGACAACTAAGCGAAACCCGCTACGCGGATGGTGAGGCGCCGTCTCACCATCGCACGCGCAATGCCACAGGCGAGCCAGTCGATTAAACTAGCTCCAACCCGGGCACCGGACATTCGCGCTGAATATTCCAGAAGACCTGCCGGATTACCTCGGCACGGCGATACTGTTACTGGCTGATGGCGATACCGTTCAATGGATGAACACCGCCGCCGAAGCGCTGCTCGGCGCCAGTAGACGAAACACCCTCGGCAAATCGCTGCACGACGTCGCAGCACTGCCGCAAAGCCTGATTGCCCACTTTGACGACGCACGTCAAAACGGGACAACGTTGGTCGAGCGCGAGGCCAATATCCTGCGTCGCGGCGGTCCGCCCGCGATCGTGGATTGTATGATCACCCCGATACCTGCGCAGCGGCATCCAGGCTCGGTTGCATTGTTGATCGAGATTTTCGACAACGATCGCCAGAACCGTATTGCCAGCGAGCAACAATTGCTCGAACAACAACATCAGTCGCAAACCTTGTTGCGCTCGCTCGCCCACGAAATTCTAAACCCGCTGGGCGGCATTCGCGGCGCGGCACAACTACTGGAACAGGACACCGAGAACACTGAGCTGCGCGAATACACACAGCTCATCATTCGCGAGGCGGATCGTTTGAAAAACCTGCTCCGTCGCGTGCTGGGTCCAAACTCACCGCTGCAGATGAAAGCGCACAATGTTCACGATGTGATCGAGCATGTCACCCGCCTGCTACTGACAGACACTGCGAACATCAACTACTGTCACGACTACGATCCCAGTATCCCGGAAATCATCTGCGATCGAGAGAGCATGATTCAGGTGTTGATCAACATCGTTGCCAATGCGATTCGCGCCGTGTCGGCCATTGATGGAGCGGCGATCACCATTCGCACCCGGGTCGAACGCAATTTCACTATTCGCAACCAACTGGTCAGACTGGTGTGTCGAATCCAGATTATCGACAATGGCCCGGGCGTTGACCCGCAGATCAGCGAAACCCTGTTTTATCCATTAGTCACCGCATCAGAGGGAGGCACCGGTCTGGGCCTGTCGATCGCACAGTCACTGGTCATTCAGCATGGCGGCCTGATCGAATGTCAGAGTGTTCCGGGTAATACCGTTTTTACCATCACCGTTCCGATTTGAGGAAAATCCCTGCCATGCCTTTGTCACACGGAGCCAGAACATGAGCCGCAATCGCATCTGGGTGGTTGACGACGACCAGTCCATTCGGTGGGTGCTGGAGCGCGCCTTTCAAAAGGCCGATATCACTGTCGACAGCTTTGCCAGCGCCGATGAAGCGCTCGACGCGCTGAACAACAGTGCGCGCCTGCCTGACGCGGTGATCAGCGACGTGCGCATGACCGGCACCAGCGGACTGGAGTTTCTGGAAACCCTGCAGCGCGAACAACACAACACACCGGTCATCATTATGACCGCCCACGCCGACCTGCAGACCGCAGTCTCCGCCTACGAGGGCGGCGCGTTCGAGTACCTGCCCAAACCATTCGATGTCGACGAAGTGGTCGAGATATCACGCCGCGCCTTTGCCAGTGCCGGCGACAAACCCAACAAAGTAGAGCGACCCGCCCCAGGTACCGATGATCTGATCGGTGAGACGCCAGCCATGCAGGAAGTGTTTCGAACCATTGGTCGATTATCGCGCAGCAACACCACCGTATTGATCAACGGGGAATCCGGCACCGGCAAGGAATTGATTGCCAACGCACTGCACCGCCACAGCCCGCGGGTAGACGAGCCATTCATCGCGCTGAACATGGCGGCTATTCCCCACGACTTACTCGAATCAGAACTGTTCGGACACGAGAAAGGCGCGTTCACCGGCGCCACGGAACGCCGCCGCGGCCGATTCGAACAGGCCAGTGGCGGCACGCTTTTTCTCGATGAAATCGGTGACATGCCGCCAGAGATGCAAACCCGGCTGTTGCGGGTATTGTCGGAAAACCAGTTCTACCGTGTGGGCGGACACCAGGCGATCAGCGTCGACGTTCGCATCATTGCCGCCACCCATCAAAATCTGGAGCAACTGGTCGAACAAAACCGATTTCGCGCAGACCTCTACCACCGCCTGAACGTGATCCGGATCAGCGCTCCGCCACTGCGCGAGAGAATCGAAGATATTCCACTCCTACTGAAAGCCTTTTTACGCCAATCGGCTGATGAACTTGGGGTCGATGCCAAGCTGTCAACCGACGAATTCGATCAGGCCCTGATGCAACTGCCGTGGCCCGGCAACGTGCGACAACTGGAAAATCTGGCACGCTGGCTGACCGTGATGGCCAGCAGCCGTGAACTGGCCGTGCAGGACCTGCCCGATGATCTGGCGCAGGCTGGCGAGATGGTGTCTGACAAGACCTGGGTCGACGAGATGCGAAAATGGGCCAGTGCCGCGCTGGCGCAAGGCCAGCCCGACGTAGGCAAACTCGCCAGTGAACAACTGGAGCAGGGCCTGATTACCACTGCCCTTCAACATACCGGCAATCGCAAACACGAAGCGGCGATCGCGCTGGGCTGGGGCAGGAATACGCTGACGCGCAAGTTGAAGGAGTATGGGTTGGAGTAAACGCCCTATAGAACCCATACCGCGGCGCAGTCACTATGCCCTTCGATCACGTTCCACTCGCCGTTGCCATCAACGCACTCGCCGCTGTCTATAGCCTGGAGTCGACCACTATTCGCCACTCCATCATCAATTTTCAAATCGAGTTCATATAGAACTTCCACAGGAATAAACCCGCCAGTAGATAGTTGATAGGAACTGCCAGCGATAGTAGTACCCGTAAACTCCTTCGCGATCTTATAAAAACCATTGAACGGATTGGTTGGGCAAACATCCTTACTGCAGACCGTATCATTCAATCCGCCAGCAGCAGCACCAGTAAATTGACCGCTAATAAAACCAGACGCTGCAAGGTGCTCCCAAACGCCCCCTAACTCAGCCTCAGTATCGACGACAGCATTACCATTACCATTCTCTGCGTCGCTGCTAATGTGTGTCTCCGCCTTATCAAAATCCCCCGGCAGCGCACGATACCGATCCTGAAACGAGATCCACGCCGTTTCAATACCGGCAAGATCATTCGCCATACTCCTGACCCGCGCACTGTTGATCATCTCCTGCCCTTTGACAATACCACCCAGCAGCAAACTGATAATCAACAGCACAATGGCGATCTCGATCAGGGTAAAGCCATGTTGTCTTTTGTGTTTCATTTCTCAATCCCGTATACAACGCAGTGCGGGTAGCTGCTACGCATCACCATCCGATGTCCGCCCCGCCCCGAATTGATCGGCCGGAACATCGCCAAACCGGAGTTACCGATCCGGGTTAAACCGGTCGTTCAGGGCAGTACACCTGCCTGTATCATTTTGCTGTACAGCACATTCTCTGACAGCCAGATCAAAAGATCGTCAAACTGGTCAGCGCCTGCCTGATCCAGATCGCGGCTGACGTAGCGCGCATCGCCGTCGAGATTCTCGGTCTCATCTGGCGACTGTGCCCTGCCGGCCTGCTGGCCGGTTGGGGAGATGACGGCCACCACTTGATTGGCGCGTTCGCTGTCGCAGGCGACGCTCGCAC
>CAZYDV010000190.1:0-11857 GCA_964646405.1 uncultured Granulosicoccaceae bacterium
TCGCAGACTTTGAAAATCTGGTGCGCTTTGGCCAGTACTTTAACGTGATCACTTTCTTCGGCAATCAGGCCTGCGCCCCCACCGATCTGCCCGTCAACACCCGCCACCTCGATACACTGATGGCAAGTATTACCTTATCGGATAAACCGTTCTTCTCAACCGGCATCGGCGCAGGACGCTCGCTGGATGCGATCAATATGTGTGCAATTGCATTAGGCATCAGTGTGGATGAGCTGGCCAGCCACCCCAGTGCGATGACCAACATCAACGTTAATTCACCGCGCAAACTCGATGACAGCATGGCCTACGGCGCGATGCAGATGGCGACCCGCGGGCAAGCGGTGTCTGTGACACCTTTTACCCTGATGGGCGCAATGACACCGGCCACGCTGGGCGGCGCACTGGTGCAGCAAAACGCCGAGGCGTTGCTGGGCATTGCGCTGTTGCAGCTAACCCGGCCGGGCGCCCCCACTATCTATGGTGGATTCACGTCCAATGTCGATATGCGCTCAGGCGCACCCGCCTTTGGCACACCCGAAAACGCACTGGCTAATCTCGCCGGCGGACAACTGGCGCGATACTACAAACTGCCACACCGCACTAGCGCCTGCAACGCCTCCAACGCGGTGGACGCACAGGCAACCTATGAAACGCAAATGGCGCTGTGGGGCGCGGTGATGGGACACGGCAATCTGATCTATCACACCGCCGGCTGGCTGGAGGGTGGGCTGGTCGCCTCGTTCGAGAAAGTGATCATCGATTGCGAAATGCTCCAGCATATGACACAAATGCTGCAACCGATAAAAATCGATCTGGACGAGATTGGCCTTGAGGCAATGCGAGAAGTCGGCCCGGGCGGGCACTTTTTTGGTTGTGATCACACCATGTCTCGCTACAAAAATGCGTTTTATCAGCCGTTCTTGAGCGACTGGCAAAACAACGAAAGCTGGACGAGCGCCGGTGCGAAAGACAGCACGCAGAGGGCCACCGAAATCTGGCCAAAAATTCTTAAAGAGTTTGAACCACCGGCACTGGATCCGGCTATTCGCGAAGCGCTTGAAGCGTATGTGGCAAAGCGAAAGGAAGAGCTGGGCAAGGATGAGCCGACGCTGGAGCCCGAGCTGTAAATGTAGAAGTCTCGACTTAATCTGACAGTTCCCGGTTCTAACGGAGTGACTGTCTGATCAATTCTGAACTACTACATCTGAACTTCTACAGGTAAAGTAGCCAAATTCAGTCAATCATCCTTCCATGCACCCTGAATTTTGTACAGAGTGCGCGGAAGGAACCAGTGCTAAAACGACCCTTGCAATTCAGCCACCAGTGCTACACCCAGTGCCGCACCGCCCTCGTGAAAGGCCGCACGCAATCCGCTCCACATCGCATCACAGAAAACGGTGGCCTCCGGTTGAATCGAGTAGGCAATCATCTGTTCCAGATCTGTATCTGACAATGACTCGTACATGAAGCCGAGCGTTGCCTGATATTCTTCAACCAGTGTCGCGCGTTCAGCCTGCATATCCATCGATACCATCTGGCGAACCTCTTCAAGCCCCATCGGCATGCCCATGCTGCTCATCATCGAGTGACCCATCATCGCTGCCACATCTACCGCAAGATCCATTACGTTGTCGGATCCCATCACCACCTGATCGAGTTTCTTTATCAGCGCGCGACGCTCGGCAGACAGTTGTGGACGTTCACCGTTGGTGACGCGTTGATCGATCGCCCACTGGTCTGAAAGATGTGCCTTCGCTACCCGCTGGCCCACAGGTGTCTCGTACCAGGTGAGCAAACCACTGATCTCCTGTTGACTCAATCGCTCACGCAGTGCGCCGGTAATCGATTGTTCAAACAAAGTCGCCGTCAGGCTGCCCTGCAGTGCGCGACTGATCACACCGGCAAGCTGTGGATCACCAATTTGAGCTTCGAGATGCGCCTGCCCCATTTCGGTTGAAACCAACTTCGACATGGCTTCGATAGAATTCGTTACACCGCTAAGATCCATCAGCTTATCGAAGTCATTGCTCGACGCTTCGGCGTGCAGGACCGGACTACTCAGGGTAACAATCAGCGCAAGGGCGGGAACTTTCAACTTTCTCAACATAAAAACCTCCTGAAACATCTGTTGTGAGCCAAAGCGAGGACAACGACGATAAAAACCCGCCAGCGAATCAATCACTGCGATCCGCACCCCCGATTCAACATTTATTTTTGATTCGACAACCGACTGCCTGATTGTCAGGGCGAGACATCGGCTCAGCACGGAGATACTTGAAAAAAGGCATGTCAAGAATGTCTACAACCACGAACAACACTCGTAAACCTGCGATCAGGGCGCCACCGCTGCCAGCGATTCATCGCTAACGCCAAACACGCGCAGCGATCGACCCGACCCTCTGACCGGCTGTTCGCCCAGATCTGCGGTGCTGACATCCACTCGATTGGCCACCGCGCCACTGAGCAAAACCGAGTGGCCCAGGTGTTTGGTCATCTCCTCTATGCGCGCAACTTCGTTCGCCGCCTCACCAACAACCGAAAACTCCAGCCGATCGGGCGCACCAATATTGCCAAAGAGCACCTCGCCATAGTGCAGCGCTACGCCGTAGGACAAGGCATCCTTGCCTTGCGCCACACGCTCGCGGTTGACCGATTTCATCTTCGCCGACGCCAGCGCCAGCGCACAGGTCGCGTTGTTCATCGCGGTGCGCTCATCCTGCTCGTCGCGTACCGGAAAGATCGCCAGCACCGCGTCACCAATAAAGCGCAATACTTCGCCGCCCGATTCCAGCACCGCGCCCGCGGTACAGGAGAAGTAGTCATTGATGTCATTGAGAAACTCTCGCCCGTCGACCTTCGAGGCCAGTTCGGTGGAGCCGCGCATATCGCTGTACCAGATCACCGCATTGACCGATTCGACATCGCCGCGCCTGATCCGCCCGCTGAGCACCTGCCGACCGGCGTCGGCACCAAGATAGGTGTGCAGAATGTTGTCGGTCATCTGTGATTTCATCTGCAACTTGCAGACAACGGCCAGCGCTAGCTCGACCTCGCGCAGTGCCGCCAGCCGTGCCGAGGTAAATCCGCCAGGCAAGCTGCTGCACCAGGATCCGGCCAGGCCCTCCGGAGAGTCCTCGACGTCGGTGAGGTCGTCGATTGATTCGAATGCGTGCACGTAGCCGCGATAATCGGTATAGCCTGCCTGCGCAAATTCTTCGAGCACCGGCATGTCGAGCAGAGCCTCGGGGCCTGCCAGATGGCGGCGCATCTCGAGCACGCCGTGACTGATCATGAAATAAAACGGGCTGCTCAACCACGTGTCTGCGTCGGGCGCGTGCGCGTAGTAGCGAGTCTCGGTGGATTCTGAGTGCACCCAGGTATGCGACAGCGCCTTGAACAGCGGATGCAGGGTGCTGACGCTGATGTGCGCTCGCGAGATGCCCAAACCGCTCGCGGCCATCTCGTTACAGGCGATGTGAAACAAGCGATTGAGATCCGGCTCAACCAGCGAACGGCGTAGCAGATTGCCAACGATAGTTGACACATCCACAGATTGATCCGTGGTCAAATCAGCTTGTGCCATGCGTGCTTCCTTCGACTGAATGCGTGGATGGTACCGGCTTGCCAAGCGATTCACACTTTTTTCAGACGATGCGGCCCTTCACTCCCCAATCACTGGGCGGGCGTGGCACGGATCGTCTATAGTAGCGCTCATAACATTAAACATTTTTAATTATTTAATACGTTTCAACCCCTATGTCCGGCCCGCCCGACAACACAGATAAGCTCAATCAGCGCCGTCGCCGTGCGGTCGAGTTGCGCCTCGCCGGCGCCACGCTCGCCGATATCTCGGCCGAAGTAGACCTGTCCAGACCGACTATCATTGCCGCCCACAAGGCCTGGCAGGCAGGCGGATGGGAGGCCGTGGACGTGCGACGTCGCGGCCGCCCGAAGGCCGGCAGCGCCAGCCTGCCCGATGACGAACGGGATCGACTGCGCGCCCTGATCGAGCAACCACCAAACGACAAGACCGCCCTGTGGAGCAGCGAGGCGATTCGCCACTGGCTGAACGCTGCGCGCAACATCGAACTGAGCCCATCGTCGATCAGCACCCTGCTCACTCGCTGGCAACTGAGTCCGGCCAATCACTTTACGCAGGCCAAATCCGCCGCCGCAGACACCGAGCTTGGGCGCTGGATGGCGCACAGCTACCCGTCGATTGTCAGCGAGTCCCGCGCGCGCGGCGCGGCCGTTTTCTGGCTGGGCCGACAACGCCAATCGAGCGCACAGACACCGGCACTGATCTATGCGCACAGCCCACGCGGCAAGCAGTGCTGGCTGCCTGACAGCGGCGACACCGACATCGCGCAATTGCTGGAGTTTCTCACCCGCCTGCAGCGATTCGCAGGCCAGCCTCTGACCGTGATCGCAAGCGACATGGCGATCGAGCAGACACCCGAACTTCAGGATTGGCTCGAAAGCCAGCAAGGCCAGGTACAGATCTACTCGACCCGACGCACATTGGCCGCGACACCCTTGCCAGACAGCGACGGCAAAACCCTCACAACCGACCCCGCCGAACGCCAGACGCATTCGGCCACCCGTTCAACCCTTTCACTCGCGAGTAAACCAGGCAATTCCATGAATCTGACTCACCTGCAACGGCTGGAAGCCGAGAGCATACACATCATGCGAGAGGTGGTCGCAGAGACCAGCAATCCGGTGATGTTGTACTCAGTCGGCAAGGACAGCAACGTGATGTTGCGACTGGCCCAAAAGGCCTTCTACCCGGCACCACTCCCGTTTCCGCTGCTACACATCGACACCGGCTGGAAGTTTCACGAGTTAATCGAATTTCGCGATCAACTGTCCAATGAACCGGATCTGGATCTGATTGTCCACACCAACCCTGATGGCGTGGCAAAAGACGTCAATCCCTTCACCCACGGCTCGGCACTGCACACCAGCATCATGAAGACCGAGGCGTTGCGCCAGGCGCTTGAACAACATCGCTTCGATGCGGCGTTTGGCGGCGCGAGACGCGATGAGGAGGCCGCCCGAGCCAAAGAGCGCGTATTTTCCTTTCGCGACGCACAGCACCGCTGGGACCCCAAAAACCAGCGCCCGGAACTCTGGAACCTTTATAACAGCAAAGTCGGACCGGGCGAATCAATTCGCGTGTTTCCGCTGTCGAACTGGACCGAGCTGGATATCTGGCACTACATCTATCGCGAGGAGATTGCGCTACCGTCACTATACTATTCTGGCGAGCGGCCGGTCGTTGAGCGCGATGGCAAGCTGATCATGGTCGATGACGATCGCCTGCCAATGAACACCGGTGAAGTGCCACAGTTGCGCGCTGTGCGCTTTCGCACCACCGGTTGCTATCCACTCACCGGTGCACTGGAGTCCGATGCCACCACGATCCCCGAGATCATGGAAGAACTGCTGCTCGCCACCACATCCGAACGCCTGGGCCGCACCATCGACAGCGATCACGCAGCCTCGATGGAAGCCAAGAAACAGGAGGGCTATTTCTAGTGACCGGCAATCTCAACATGGAACAATTTCTCGATCAGCAGGCCGATCACAGCCTGTTGCGCTTTATCACCTGCGGCAGTGTAGATGATGGCAAGAGCACACTGATCGGGCGCCTGCTGCTGGAGTCCGACTCCATCCTCGAAGACCAACTCGCCAGAACCGAGCGCGACTCGGGCAAATGGGGCACGCAGGGCAAAAACATCGATCTGGCGCTGTTGGTCGACGGCCTGGCCGCCGAGCGCGAACAGGGCATCACCATCGATCTCGCCTATCGCTATTTTCACACCACGCGCCGCAAATTCATTGCCGCCGACACGCCCGGCCACGAGCAGTACACGCGCAACATGGTGACGGGTGCATCCGCCACTCACGCGGCAATCGTACTGGTCGATGCGCGCAAAGGTGTCGTCACACAAACGCGAAGACACACATTTATTGCCCATCTGTTCGGGATAAAAAACCTGGCGCTGGCAGTCAACAAAATGGACATGGTCGACTACTCGGAAACTGTCTTCAACGAGATCGCAGAAGATTTCGCAAGCTTTACGAACCAGCTCGATGGCCTGAACGTCACAGCCATCCCGTTGTCTGCACTGGTTGGGGACAACGTCAGTAGACCTGGCCCCAATACACCGTGGTACCACGGCACTACCCTGCTTTCGTGGCTGGAGACGACGCCCAACGACATCGATCTTGCGCTGCAATCGCCGTTCAGAATGCCCGTGCAGTGGATCAACCGACCGAATCAGGATTTTCGCGGAATCGCGGGCACTGTTGCCAGCGGCAGCATCGCCACCGGCGATGCCGTGCGAATACAACCATCCGGAAAAACCACCCATGTTGCGCGTATCGTGACCATGGATGGCGATCTGGACCAGGCCATCGCCGGCCAGTCCGTGACGCTGACGTTCAGCGATGAAATCGATATCACTCGCGGTGATATCGTCTCGACCACCGAGTCACCGGCGATGTCTGCAGATCAGTTTGAAAGCACCATCGTGTGGATGGATGAAGAACCGCTGCTGCCCGGCCGACCCTATACCGTAAAATGTGCCAGTGCCACAGCGAAGATCAATGTCACTGATATCAAGTACGAGTACAGCCTGGATACGCTCGAACACAATGCGGCAAAGCAACTGAGTGTCAACGCCATTGCCGTGTGCAACATTAACATCGACCGGCAGATCGCCTACGATGCCTTCAGCGAAAACCGCGAGACCGGCAGCTATATTATTCTCGATCCGGTCAGCAATCGCACAGTGGGCGCCGGCACGATCAACTTTGCCCTGCGCCGCTCGCAAAACATTCACATGCAGGCGGTCGATGTCGATAAAAATCTGCGCGCACAGCTCAAGTCACAAAAACCGTCCGTGCTGTGGTTTACCGGGTTGTCCGGATCAGGAAAATCCACCATTGCGAATATCGTAGAACGCGAGCTCGCAGCGCTGGGCCATCACACCTACCTGCTCGATGGCGACAACGTTCGCCACGGACTGAACAAGGATCTCGGCTTTACCGACGCCGATCGGGTGGAAAACATCCGTCGAATTGGTGAGGTCACCCGACTGATGGTCGATAGCGGATTGATCGTGTTGACCGCGTTCATCTCGCCGTTTCGCGCTGAGCGACAGATGGCACGCGATCTACTGGAAGACGGAGAATTTCTGGAAGTTTATGTAGAGACGCCACTGGCTGTGGCTGAACAGCGCGACCCGAAGGGCCTGTACCGCAAAGCGCGCAGCGGCGATCTGAAGAACTTTACCGGTATCGATTCTCCCTACGAAGCACCGGAAAATCCGGAGATTCTGGTCGATACCTCATCGATGTCAGCCGAACAGTGCGCCAGTCGCATTATTTCGGATCTGCGCAAAAGAGGTGTGATTGGCGATAAGCACTGACCACCGCCCTGCTCGCCGCCGCGCATCAGTCGCGGTGGCGAGCAGGTGAATGGCTCACACCAGTCACCAGTCCCGGGCTAGGCATCCACAATATTCTGCAACCCGGGATTAGTAAACAGACTTCCCCACTGTGTAAGCGCAGCAGTGTCGACTCCGATCAGCCGCAGCGAATGCCAGACCACCGCAGACGTCGAATCGTATATTGGAATACCGGTTTGCTGCTCCAGGTTATCAATGAGCGTTGCCGCAGGCAAATTGGTGCAAATGATGATGATTGCCGCAGGCTGACTTTTCGCAACCTCCAGCACCATGTCGGCAATAGCCTGTTCGGCTACCTGCGAAAAATCAAAATTGACTGAAATACCCAGGTGGCGCTCGGCGTCAATCACAAACCCGGCATTGGTGTAGTTGTCGACAATCGCCGATTGCACATCCGAAACATAAGGCGTCACCAGCCCAATGTTAGTGACACCGCCAGCCTTGAGCACGAGATTCAGTGCCATCATCGAGGCGGTTGCCGCTATGCCATAACGCGCTTCAATCTCGGCACAAAGATCGTGATCCTCGTGAAAGCCCCGCCATGCCGCCGAGGTACCATTCCAGGCAATCACATCCATTTTGGCATCCGCAAGCAATCGCGCCGAAGACATGAAAGGTTCAATTTCAAACTGCGCCAGCGCCTGCTGCGACAATGAAATCTCCGTCACCGGAAAACGGGAAAAGTGCGCGCTGACGCCCGACAGCGCACTGACAATCTGCTGTGTGACTGGCTCGAGTACTGTATTGGAAGACGGCGTCAACATGCCGATTCGTTGGGTATTCATAGGCCCTCCTTGATGCTGTACACCGCCCGAGCGGGCCGGTCAGACCGGTTTTTTAACCGAGATGACATGGCCGATCTGCCACGGCCGCGATAGCGTGCTGTGCGCCTGTTTAACCTGCGCGAGCCGCGCGATTGCAGATGGCGGCAGTGGCGCGGTCTTTCGGGTACTCATATCCACCCAGACTGAAAGCGTTTCATGACTGGCGGCCATGAACCCTTCCCGGGCATGAAACATTTCCTGGTAGAAGTGAATGCGCTTTTCGTCGTGATCGAGCAGACGCGTTTCAAAACGCAGCGGATCGCCCTCACGCACTTCGCGAAAGTAATTGAGATGCGCCTCCAGAGCAAACGTTGACCCACCGGTCCGCTGGCGAAATTCGGGCGTCAGACCGAGCCAGTGGAAAAACGGTTCGGCAGCGATATCGAACACGACATGATAGTAGCCAACGTTCATGTGGCCGTTGTAGTCAATCCACTCCGGTTGAACCGTCGTGGTATAGGCTTGATAGGGAGTCTCGATAGTCATCTGAATTCGGTGACGGCCGCAGAAGGCTCTATTGTACCCCGGCTACAAGTCGCGATTGACGGTCAGGCAAAGATACGTTCCGTCAGTCGGCGTCTTTCCACTCGGTAGCCCCGCAGCGGTTTCACCTGCGCGAGCGGTGCGGTACGATCCAGTGTACTTTTTCACGATCATTTCATTTCACCGAATGCCTCGACTGGAAGACCCGGCGCTGTTGCGTGGCCAGGGACAATACACCGACGACCTGAGTCTGCCTGGACAACTCACGATGGCAGTATTGCGCTCGCCGATCGCCCATGGCCACCTGCGCGCACTCGACGTTGAATCGGCCGCGGCGATGCCCGGCGTCACCGCTGTTCTTACCGCCGCGCACTTGAAGCAGCACGGCGTCAGGCCACTGAATTGCCGCGCAAGCCTGACCGGCAGTGACGGCCAGCCGATGCTTGAGCCCGATCGCCCGGTATTGGTCAGCGACAAAATTGCCCATCTCGGTGAACCGCTGGCCGCAGTCATCGCAGAATCTCAGGCCATCGCGCAACAGGCGATCGAATTGATCGAGTTCGACTACGACACACTGCCAGCGATCACGAACCCGCAACAGGCAAGCGCAGAATCGGCAACCCGGATTTGGCCACAGATTCCCGCCAATCGATCGTTTAGCTGGGAAAAGGGCAACCGCGACGAGACCGACGCCGCACTGGCCCAGGCAGATCACGTCGTTGAACTGACCGTGCTTCATCCGCGCATTGCGATCACGCCGGTGGAACCGCGTGCCTGTCTCGCCTCATACGACGGCGACACCTCATCGTACACGCTGTACACGCCGAGCCAGGGTGTCATCTCACTGCAGCGTGCGCTGGCGGGATTTCTCGATATCGATAAAGATCAACTGCGCGTCATCACACGCGATACCGGCGGCAGTTTTGCGGTGAAGATCTGGCCCTACCCGGAGCAAATTCTCGCGCTGATCGGCGCTAAGGTAACTGGCCGGCCAGTCAAATGGACGGCCAGCCGCAGCGAGTCGTTTCAGGCCGATGCGATGGGCCGGGGCCGTGTCGATAAAGCGCAGCTCGCGCTCGATGCGCGTGGCCGCTTTCTCGGCTTTCGCGTTCAGGCGCTGGCCGATATGGGCGCCTACCTGAATGCGGTGGGGCCTTTCGTTGCCAGCAGCGGCGCGGTGCGCCCGTTTGGGCAGACCTACAATATTCCAGCCATGCACTACAGCGTAGACGCGTTGTTCACGAACTGTATTCCCACCGACGCCTACCGCGGCGCTGGCAAGCCGGAATCTGCACTGACTCTGGAACGTTTAATTGAGCTTGCCGCGCAGCGACTGCAGATCGATCCGTTTGAGTTGCGTCGCCAAAACCTGATCCGCCCGGCCGATCTGCCATTTGAAACACCGATGGCAGAAACCTACGATGGTGGCGAATTCCCGAATCTGGCCACACAGCTACATCAAAAGGCCGACTGGGCCGGACTATCACAGCGCAAAGACCAAAGCCTGAAAAACGGTCGATTGCGAGGTGCCGGTGTGGCGTTCTATCTGCACGCCACCGGTGGCTCGACCGATGAACGCAGCGAAGTACACGCCCAGACCGATGGCACCGTACTCGTTAGAACCGGCCTGCAGGACAATGGCCAGGGCCATCGTACGGTGCTGGCGACCGTGGCGTCAGAGGCACTGGACATTCCGATTGACCGCATCGTGGTTGAACAGGGTGACACCGAGTGGCTGAAAAAAGGTGGTGGCACAGGTGGATCCAATTTGGTGCCGGTGGCAGCCAACACGGTCCACCGCGCCGCTCTGGCAATGATTGACAACGGCAAACAGATCGCCGCCCACCTGCTTGAGGCATCGCATCTGGATATCGAGTACGAGCACGGGGAATTTCGTATCGTCGGCACCGATCGCAGCGCAACGCTTGCAAAGGTGGCAGAGTCCTACGAGCAGACAACAAGTGAACTGCGCGAACAAATGCCGGAGACCGGTTGCGCAGGAATTCTGGATTTTGAAGGCACCCACACGACTTTTCCCAATGGTGGTTGCGTGGTTGAAGTGGAAATAGATCCGCAAACCGGCCAGGTACAAATCGATCGCTACTGCAGTATCGACGATGTCGGCCGCGTCTTCGATGAGCAATCGGCGCTGGGCCAACTACACGGCGGCATCGCCCAGGCCGCCGGCGAAATCCTCTACGAGGATGTGCACTACGACGAATACGGACAGCTACTGTCAGGCTCGATGATGGACTACACCCTGCCCCGCGCCACCGACCTGCCAGCACTACAGGCCGAATTCCTGCCGACCGCAAGCCCCCATTCGCTGCTGGGTGCAAAAGGAATCGGCGAGCTGACCAGCATCGGCGCGCCCGGGCCGATCATGAACGCCGTCATGGATGCGCTGCACGTAACCGGCGTCGAACACATCGACAGACCTGTTACCGCCAGTAAAATCTGGCATGCCCTGTCCCAGGCCGCATCGGCCCGTGACCCTGTTTAACTTTAAGCATTCAATCCATCCGCCATTACTTGAAGTCGCACCACCCACGGGGACTGATTCCTGCAGTGCCATAGATTTCGTTGATTGTTCAATAGCATCAAAGAGGTAGAGAATTGCCATGAAAGTATCCCTAAGTTTACGAACGACCACGATTGCCATTGGCTGCGCGCTACTCACCTCCTGTGGCGGCGGGGGCGGCGGGGGCCCGGCAGTAGATCCAGCGGTCAATGACACATCCACCGATGATCTCAAGCAAGCCGCACTGGCCAATATCGGCAGCGGCCTGAACACCGCCGGTACAGGGGCCGGCGACGTCGTCAACAACAACGCCGGCACACTGCAGGGTACGCCTATTGACGGACTGATTGACCCGCCGGATGAAAATGGCGATACAGTCAACGTCAGTTCTGAAATCTTCAGCGCTGAGGCCAAAAGCCTGGTCGGCGCCACACTGGCACTCGATGATGCCGACGGCAATCAAACGGTTCGTTCCGGCACGCGAATCACAATAGATCCGGATCCCGTTGAGGTTTGTGCCGAAGACATTCTGGACACCCAGACCGACCAAC
>CAZYDV010000191.1:0-11841 GCA_964646405.1 uncultured Granulosicoccaceae bacterium
CGGCAGGTCGAGCGGTTTGCGGAATCGTTTGCGTCGCAATGGGAGCGACGGGAGCACGCGTACCTCTGGATACCCAGCTCTCGATACCCATTGGCCGCAGGTAGCGGCTGGCCAGGGTTTGTCGATCGTAGCTGCGCTTCACGGGCGGGCGATCTGGAAACTTAGCTGCGCTTTTTGCGCAACCAGCGCAAGCCTGCGTGCAGCGGCCCGGACAGACTGTACAGGGCGAAACCGGTAAACAGGACTTTGGGAGGATCGAGTGAGGCAAAGACGAATATCATGACCAGTAACAACATAGCCATAAAGGGTATGCGCTGCGCGGCGCCAAAATCCTTGAAACTGTAGTACGCGAAGTTGCTGACCATCAGCAGTGCACCGGCAATAGTGACCACCATTGAGAGCCATGCAATCTGGCTGCCGGAGAAGCCGCTGTCGTGGAATACCCAGACGGTGCAAACGAGCAGTGCTGCGGCCGAAGGACTTGCCAGCCCCTGGAAAAAGCGTTTGTCGACTTTGCCGACCTGAACATTGAAGCGCGCCAGTCGCAGCGCGGCACAGGCGGCAAACAGAAATGCGGCCAGCCAGCCGGCCTTGCCAAAGCCCTGACGCTCGACCGCATGCAGCGACCACTCGTACATGATCAGCGCCGGTGCGATGCCGAAAGACACCATATCCGACATGCTGTCGTACTCCGCACCGAAGGCGCTGGAGGTATTGGTCAGGCGGGCAATACGCCCGTCCAGACCATCGAGCACCAATGCCACCATGACGGCGATAGCAGCGTACTCAAAGCGATTGTTGATCGCCGCAATAATCGCATAGAACCCGGCGAACAGCGCCGCGGTGGTGAAAAGATTCGGCAGCAGGTATATCGCTCTGCCACGTTTTTTGGCAAGCGGGGGTTCGTTCTGGCCTGAATCAGTCATATCGCACTAGTAGCCTGTCAATCACATTCGTTGTAGTAGGTCGGGTAAGGTTCGGCGTCTCCTTGTCCTCAGCGATACCGCATCGGCGTCGAACCGCACAGGTCGATGCGCGTGGCTGCCGAGTTCAAAGTCAGGACCCGCTGCTACACCTTGAGGCCTTTGTCGCCGCGGGCAATGCCAGTGACACCCGAACGCACCACTTCGAGGATGTTGTCATCACCGACACTGGCCATGAAGGCATCGAGCTTATCGCTGTCGCCGGTCAACTCGATAATGTAGGAGGAATCGGTGACATCAATGATCTTGCTGCGAAAGATGTCCGTCAGCCGTTTGACTTCCTCGCGATCGGTGCCGGTCGCGCGAACCTTGATCAGCATCATCTCACGTTCGACGTGAGCGGTTTCGGTCAGGTCCGTCAGACGCACCACATCGACCAGCTTGTTTAGTTGTTTGGTGATCTGTTCGATGGTTCGGTCGTCACCGCGCGTGACCAGTGTTGTGCGCGATAGCGTCGGGTCATTGGTCGGCGCCACGGTCAGGGATTCAATGTTGTAGCCGCGCATACTGAACAAGCCGGCAACGCGAGACAGCGCGCCGCTTTCGTTTTCAAGCAGAACCGAGATGATATGCCGCCCTTCCCGGTTCATTTTGATACTCCGTAGTTGGGGTGCATGCGCATCTGGTGATGCCCCTTGCCGGCTTCGATCATCGGATAGACGTTTTCGGTGTCGTCGGTAATGAAGTCCATGAACACGAGCCGGTTCTTCGCGGCCAGTGCCTCACGCAGTGCGTCTTCGACATCGGCAGGGTTTTCGATTTTCATGCCGATGTGGCCGTAGGATTCAGCGAGCTTGACAAAATCAGGCAGGGCGTCGACGTACGAATTGGAGTAGCGCCCGCTGTACTGGAACTCCTGCCACTGGCGCACCATGCCGAGATAGCGGTTATTCAAATTGATGATCTTGACCGGCAGATTGTACTGGCTGGCCGTAGAGAGCTCCTGCAGACACATCTGGATACTTGCCTCGCCGGTGATGCAGGCGACTTCTGCATCCGGGTAGGCGAGCTTGACGCCGAGCGCCGATGGCAGGCCAAAGCCCATGGTGCCGAGCCCGCCGGAATTGATCCAGCGTCGGGGTTCGTCAAAGCCGTAATACTGCGCGGCCCACATCTGGTGCTGACCGACATCGGACGTGATGTAGGCATCGCCACCGGTCACCTCCCAGAGCTTCTGGATGACGTACTGCGGCTTGATCACTTCATCGGAGAAATCGTAGCCGAGACTGTTAACGCAGCGCCAGTCATTGATCTGTTGCCACCAGCTATCCAGATCTGCCGCATCGACGCGCCGCTCGTCGGTGTCGATCAGGTCATTCATGCTGGTCAGGACTTTCTTGACGTCGCCGACGATCGGTACATCGGCGCTGATATTTTTGGAGATCGAGGCCGGATCAATGTCGATGTGAATGATCTTCGCGTCCGGGCAGAATTTGTCCGTCTCGCCGGTGACGCGATCATCGAACCGCGCGCCCACCGCCAAAACCACATCGGCGTGATGCATGGCCATGTTCGCCTCGTAGGTGCCGTGCATGCCGAGCATGCCGATGAACTGCTTGCCCGTGGAGGGATAGGCGCCAAGCCCCATCAGTGTGTTGGTGATTGGGTAACCCAGCGACTTGGTCAGTTGCCGAAGCTCGGCACTGGCGTCCCCCATCAGTACACCGCCACCCGAATAGATGATCGGACGCTTTGCGGTGAGCAGCAAATCCAGCGCTTTGCGCACCTGGCCGCTGTGGCCACCGGCGACCGGGTTGTAGGAGCGCATGACCACTTCTTCAGGGTAGCTGTAAGGTATTTTCACATTGGGCGCGGTGAAGTCCTTCGGAATATCCACGACGACCGGGCCAGGCCGGCCGGTGGTCGCGACGTAGAAGGCCTTGCGCAGCACCGGTGCGATTTCCTCGACGCTCTGGACCATAAAGTTGTGTTTGACGCAGGGGCGGGTGCAGCCGATGGCATCGACCTCCTGAAAGGCATCGGTGCCGATGTACTTGGAGGTGACCTGGCCGGTGATGACCACCAGCGGGATCGAGTCGAGGTGCGCCGTGGCGATGCCGGTGACGGCGTTCGTTGCGCCCGGGCCAGAGGTTACCAGCACCACGCCTGGCTTACCGGTCGCGCGGGCGTAGCCGTCGGCCATGTGCGTGGCACCCTGCTCGTGGCGTACCAGAATGTGCTTGACGTCATTCTGGCGAAACACTGCATCGTAAATGTGCAGCACTGCTCCGCCGGGGTAGCCAAAGACATATTCGACTCCCTCATCCTTCAGCGCCTGGATGATTATCTCGCCGCCGGATAATTCCACTGTTGCTTCACCTTGGTTGTTTTTTCGTTTGGGTAATGGTTAATACAGCAATTCGAGCGGATGGCATCAGCGCCGCGGCCGCGCACAACCGGCAGCCTCACGTGATACTGTATTGATACTGGAGCCGGGTACTATCGAACCAACCACGCGGGAGATGGTCATGTCTCTGTAGAGGCAGGACGTTCGTTTACCCAGGACACAGGTTAGGGGTTAACCGCTTCGCATTGCGAATATGACATGCAGCCCATTCAGCGTCCAGTGTTATGGCCAAAGTCGGCGCAAAAACACGCTTTGATATCGCAATCGGCCAGCTCGTTCACACTACCGACCGCAGATTTACTGTCTGATAACCGGAATATGTTACACGATCAATCAGTCCAGCGAGCCGCCCGACGCAAGATGAAAACGCTTGTCGCCACTTTTGCGCTCAGCTTCTTTTGCGCGCTCGCCGGCAGCACTCGGGCACAGACGCTCGATCTAAACCTGCCGCAGATGGGCGAACCCGCCGATCAGATAATGTCTCAGCGCGAGGAACAGGCGCTGGGCCAGCGATTCATGCTGCAGATTCGCGCCCATCTGCCTCTGGTCGACGACATCGAACTCAACCATTACGTGCAATCGCTGGGTAGACGCCTGCTGCTCGGTCACCCGGACATCAACCCGGCCGATTTCCATTTTTTCATCATCGATCACCCGGACATCAACGCGTTTGCCATTCCCGGCGGCTTTATCGGTATCAACGCCGGTTTGATCAGCGCGGCTAGAAATGAGGCGCAACTGGCCAGCGTCATGGCACACGAGATCGCCCACGTCACCCAGCGCCACATCGCCAGACTACAGGCATCCCAGGGCAATGCCGGGCTGCGCACGCTGGCAACCATTGTCGCCGCGCTGCTGATCAGCAGTCAGTCGGCCGAAGCCGGCCAGGCGGCGCTGCTGACAGGCATCGCAGCGAGCCAGCAATCGCGTATCAACTTTACCCGTCGCCACGAGTACGAAGCGGATCGCATCGGGATTCAACTGCTGGCAAGCGCGGGTTACAACGGCCGTGCCGCGATTGATTTTTTTGAAATTCTGCGTCGCCGGATTTCACTCAACAGCAGCGAGTCGCTGGAATTCCTGCAAACTCACCCGTTGACGACCAATCGAATCGCCGAGGCGCGCAACAACGCCAACCGGTTGCAGGATCCACTGGCGATAGAGGACAGCGTCGAATTCCAGTTGCAGCAGATGAAGGTTGCCGTGCTGCATACCAACAATCCGAGCACGCTGGCCCGTTCGCTTGCCAATGGGCACACGCGCGCCAGCGAGGTCGCGCGACTGTACGGACAAATCCTGCTGCACCTGGACGCTGGCACCGCCTCACAGGCCGCTCCACTGGTGGATCAACTGCAGTCGCGACTACCTGACAACACCACCGTACAACTGATTGCAGCCAAAATCGCCAACGCGGCCGGACGCGCGGCCGAGGCAGAGCGCCTGTTGCTTGCGATCACGGAATTGCAGCCGGACAACTACGCCGCTGTCGACTACTACCTGGATATCCTGACGCTGCAAAATCGCACCGACCGAGCGCGAAACGCAGTCAAGTCGTATCTGCGGCACAGCACCGACCCGGCGCCCAATATCTATCGTCGCTATGCGGAGCTTTTGGAAACCGCAGGCGACATCAGCGCAAGCCACGAGGCGATGGCCGAACACTTTTTTCTACTCGCGGATAATGCAAGCGCACTTGAGCAACTGCGTCTTGCGCTGCGCAACGCGACGGCGAATTCGAATGACGAATCTCGTCTGTCCGCCAGACTGCAGGACACCCGGGCGCGGTTGTCCGACACGCAAAGAAATTAGGGTAAACGGCGATCAGACGCCGTGTTTTGGAGAGGTGTCAGGCTGAGCACCCGGGCCTTTAGCCGGGTGCTCATGCCGGAATTACATCGTTAGAGCTGCGGCCCCGCCGCGACGAGCTTTGCGCCCTCTGCGGTATCGGTATACTTTTCGAAATTATCGATGAAACGCCTGGCCAGATCGTGCGCCCGCTGCGTCCACTGATCAGCCGAGTCGTAGGTGGCACGCGGGTCGAGAATACCGTCGGCCACGCCTGCCAGCGCCACCGGCACTTCCAGCCCGAACACCGGAATCGTTATGGCTTCGGCCTCGTCGATCGCACCGCTTATGATGGCGTCGATGATAGCGCGCGTGTCCTTGATCGAAATTCGATTGCCCGACCCGTTCCAGCCAGTGTTGACAAGGTAGGCCTGCGCCCCAGACATCTCCATCCGCTTGACCAGCTCCTCGCCGTAGCGAGTCGGATGCAGGCTCAGAAAGGCCGCGCCGAAACAGGCGGAAAATGTCGGTGTTGGCTCGTTGATACCGCGCTCGGTACCGGCGAGTTTAGCCGTAAAACCTGACAGAAAATGGTATTTGGTCTGCTCTGGCGTGAGTCGCGAAACAGGCGGTAAAACACCAAATGCATCGGCTGACAGGAAAATCACTTTGGTGGCGTGCCCGGCTTTGGAGACCGGTTTGACGATCCGGGTGATGTGATCAATCGGATACGAGACACGTGCATTTTCCGTCTTTGACGGATCGTCGAAATCGATGCTGCCATCGTCGCGCACGACGACGTTCTCAAGCAGCGCATCGCGTTTGATTGCACGATAGATATCAGGCTCTGCCTCGGCGCTGAGTCGAATGGTCTTGGCGTAACAGCCACCTTCGAAGTTGAATACGCCATCGTCGTCCCAACCGTGTTCGTCGTCGCCGAGCAGCAGGCGTTTCGGATCAGCCGAGAGCGTTGTTTTGCCAGTGCCGGACAAACCGAAGAACACGGCGACATCACCGCTCTCACCGACGTTGGCCGAGCAGTGCATGGATGCGATCCCGCGCTGTGGCAGCAGGTAGTTCATGATCGAGAACATACCTTTCTTCATTTCACCGCCATACCAGGTGCCGCCGATCAGTTGCATGCGCTCGGTCAGGTTGAAGGCAATGAAGTTCTCAGACGATAACCCGTGCTCCTGCCATTTCGCGTTGGTTGTGCGCGCGCCGTTCATGACGATGAAGTCGGGCTGATAGGTGGCGAGCTCAACGGCGCTTGGGCGTATGAACATGTTCTTTACGAAGTGCGCCTGCCAGGCAACCTCGGTGATGAAACGCACCGCGAGTCGAGTGTCGGGGTTGGCACCACAGAAGGTATCGATCACGAACAGGCGCTTGCCGCTGAGCTGTTCAGTAACCGTTGATTTGAGATCATTCCAGACGTTTTGGTCGATCGCCTTGTTGTCATTTTTGCCCTGGTCAGACCACCAGAGGGTGTCGCGCGTGAGGTCGTCGCGAACGATGTATTTGTCCTTCGGAGAACGGCCGGTAAATTCGCCGGTGTCCACCGCTACCGCCCCGAGGTCTGTCACCACACAGCGTTCAAAACCGGTGAGGTCGGCTCGCGTTTCTTCGGCGAACAGAAAGTCGTAGTCGGGATTGTGAATGACTTCACGGGCACCGGTGATGCCGTATTCAGACAAATCGATACCGTCACCGACACTTTTGGCGGCGCTGCTTGGCATTTAGCTCTCCTGCAAGATTACTAAAAGGTTTGTTCAGACCGCGCACAATAGTCGCAATTTCCAACGGAAACAACGGCTTTTTCGTGCCGTAATACAACAACTGCAGTCCGCCTGGGCACTCGAATGCAAATGATCCGGATCACCATGGCCCCGTTGGGTGCTCCGATAACAAATGTTAAAAACGAACAACACACCACCTGCAAATTTCGGTCACAATTACCTTGCCTTGTGCGCATACTGCATCACAATCAATACAACGCATGTTAAAACAGCGACGATTCAAGCGAGGTCTCAATGTTCCGACAATCTTTTGCTCTGGCGAGCACTTTCACGCTGTTGCTGGCAGGCTGCGCATCACTGTTTGAAGAACCGATAGACTCGTTCGAGACACCACCGAGCAATTCTGTTCCCGAAAGCACCGCGCCAGCCACCACCGCAACGCCGAGTGTACCTCGTGCCGTTGCGCACGATACTCTTCCTGTTACGGCAGGTGACACAAATTCACAACCGGGCTACTTCACGATCGCAACCTTCGATCAACTGGACAAGCCCTACGCACGGCTCGCCTTCGTGCATTTCACCAATCTGGGCGCCAATCGCGACACCAACCGCGAACTGGCGCTGTGCCAGGCGGTTCGCCGCCAGTACACGGCAACGCCGGTAGACGAAGTACCCGCCGGTGTAAACCTGCTGGTGTGGCCGGTGTTCTCGCCGATTACCGACGATGCCTGTCTGGAGATGCTGACCAAGTACGATCCGGTCGATATTCGGCAATCCACTGCCGCGCAGGTCCAGGATCTTGCCACCGGTCCTTTTCTGCTGGCGCGCGGAGACGATGAATCCAGGCGCATGATCTACGATATGTCGAACCTGCAGCGAAACGCCTTGCCGGCCGCTCTGCGCGCCTGGGGACAGGTGTTCAAGGGTCCCCTCGATCAGTGGCCCGAGTATCGTTACGCGCGCTAGGACCTGCAGGGCCCTGTCAATCCAATAGTGCCACCACGCGTTCAAGCAAGTCGCTGTCGGGGGAGTACAGTCCCTCGATGGCGTTGAAGTGATGGCGATCAGGCTGCAGCCACAACTGCGCCGACAAACCCTGCGCGCAGCAACGATTGCAATACTGATCAGACTGGCGCCGAAACTCGTCTGACTCACCACCACCGGCGGTGACCAGGGTTCTGGCGCTCGATCGAACGGGCAGATTAAGCGGACTCTGCCGATCGATGGTCTCGTGCGACAGGCTTAGGGTTGGCTGCAAATACGAATAACGCAACGGGCGTAAATCGAATACGCCGCTGATCGGTACGGCGGCGTGGATGATATTGGCCGGTAACTCGTAGTCTGCCTGCCAGTCCGTCGCCAGTAACATCCCGACTTGCTGACCACCGGCGGAGTGCCCGATGGCGACGATGCGCTCGCGGTCGGCGTTGAAGTCGGCGGCACGCTGATACAGCCAGGCGACCAGCGCCCGTGACTGACGGGTGATTTCATCCACCGTGACTTGCGGACACAACGCATAGTTACTGACCGCGACGCAGAAACCGCGCGCATGCAGGCCAGCGGCGACAAACGAAAAGTCGCGCGCGCTGCCGCCACGCCAGTAACCGCCATGAATGAACAGCGCCAGCGGCGACCCGGGACGGGCGGCCGGATAGATTTCTGCATACTCACTGACGGTGGGACCGAAACGATGCGTGTCGTTGGCCAGTTGGCTACGCGTCTGCTCGCTGCTGCGTTGATACCATGCCATCCAGTCTGCAAAGTCCGGCACGCTGGCACTCGCATTGTACTGGGCGTCGATTTCGCTCTGCGAATGGAAATCTCTGTAAAGTTTCATGCCGCTATTGTACTGTCACGCGGGTACAGAATCCCCCGCTACACCGAATAGGTCAGCTCATGCAAGTTGTCACCCTCGTTCTGGTCGTTGTCGCCATACTCGGCGTGCTTGCACTGGCCGGCCCACGCGTCGATCGCAGCACGTCGTACCAGATGCCGAACCTGAACGATGACCTCGACGCCTGGCTGGAAAACGCAGAGTCTCGTTTCGACGACATCACCCGGGGTGCTGAAAAAACCATCGTCTGGCACGATCCGCAGGCGCGTGACAAGACCGACTACGCCTTTGTCTACCTGCATGGTTTTTCTGCCACGCGCCAGGAGACGGCGCCGGTCACAGGTAACATCGCCCATCACTTTGGCGCCAATGTGTTCCATACCCGCCTGCAGGGGCACGGGCGCGGTCAGGACGCCATGGCAGAGGCCAGTGTCAACGGCTGGATTCACGACGTTGCAGAGGCGATGGCCATCGCATCGAGGCTGGGTGAGAAGGTCGTGCTGGTCGGTTGCTCAACCGGCGCCACGCTTGCCTGGTGGGCGTCGCACCAGCAGGAGTTTCGCGAGCAGATATCGGCTCTGGTACTTTTCTCTCCGAACTTCGCACTCTATGACAAAAACAGCCGGCTACTGTTGTGGCCGTGGGGCAAACAGCTTGCCAAAGCGGTGATCGGTCCGCATCGCAGTTTTGAACCGGAGAACGCACAGGTGGCAAAATTCTGGACGCCACGCTATCCGGTCGATGCCTTGCTGCCGATGGCCGCCATCGTTGATGTGGCGGCCGACCTGCCCCCGGAGCAGCAGACAATTCCCACATTTATGGTGTACTCGAATCTCGACACCACGGTCGATGCGACGGTCAGTAACGACTACTTCGAGCGACTGAATGTGGCAAAAGATCGTCTGATTATCGATGACCCGGACGCGACATCCAACCATGTGATTATTGGCGATATCATGGCGCCGGAACAAAACCAGCCGACCATCGATGCCACCATCGGTTTTTTATCGTCACTGGCAGACTAAATCTCTCCGTCAAAGCTTGCAGGCGAGCGGCTAGTCAACAGCAAATCTTGCCAGCTGGCGCTTGCCGTCAATCACTTCAAGCCATTGGAATTTTCCCCGCTCGATCCGAAATATCGCGCACGGGTGGTTGAGTTTCTGGATTACACGCCGGCCTGCCGGTGGGGCAGCCAGACCCATTTCCACTTGTGCAACGCCATCTTTGATCTGCGCACCGGGTGCACGCAATTCGATTGACCAGGCCGGGTTGGGCTGAACACCGAAATCGGCGATCAATGCGATATGTTGATCAAAGTCCACAGCGGTTGTGAGCGCCGCGCTGCGCGCCTGCAACCAGCGCGCAAGCAAAGCTTGATTTGTGTGCAGCAAAAACCCGTCGGGGGCCTCGGCGGTACAGGGCACGACCTCGGCCAGCAACTCCACAGCAGGGCTTTGCGAACCCGCACACCCGATAACACAACAACCGGCAAGCATGCACCACCAGCCGCGGATTAGGCGTCGCTTCGTGCGAGCTACCATGACCAGGCACCTCTTGCCCTGCGTTCAGACTTCGGTCATCGCCTTTAGAACGTCATGCTGGGTAATGATGCGCATGCCGCCGCCACGCAGTGGCACCAGCACCGCCGGATTCTCACGTGTGATCATCGACGCCAGAACATCCAGTGTGGTGTCGAGCGGGACCACCTGAAACGGCTTACCCATGACCGCTGACACCGGTTGATCGCGAACCTCCGGATTTTCGATCATCGCACTGAGCAGTTTTGAGTCCACCAGGCTGCCGACGAATTCATCGCCATCACTGACCGGCGCCTGCGAAACGTTGGCCTGCGTCAGGCGCAGCACGGCCTCGCTGACCGTAGTTTTGTGATCAACACTGAGCATGGAACCGTCAGTCGCAGCGTCAGACGTGACGATATCGCGCGCGGTGGCGTAGTCGCGCTCTTCGAGAAAGCCGTGATCCTTCATCCAGCTATCGTTGTAGATTTTGCCAAGATAACGCGTGCCGTGATCCGGCAAAATGATCACCATCAGATCGTCGTCGGTCAGATTGTCACGCGCCCACTCAAGCGCGCCAGCCACGGCAGAGCCACAGGACCAGCCAACAAACAATCCCTCCTCGCGTGCCAACCGCCGAGTCATGATGGCGGAGTCTTTATCGGTGACTTTGACAAATTGATCGATGACGTCGAAATCGACGTTTTTCGGCAATATGTCTTCGCCGATGCCTTCGGTCATGTACGGATAGATTTCGTTTTCGTCGAACACGCCCGTCTCTTTGTACTTCTTGAACACCGAGCCGTAGGTATCAATGCCGAGCGTCATGACGTCCGGATTCTGCTCTTTGAGATAGCGCGCCACCCCGCACATGCTGCCACCGGTGCCGACACCAGCGGCGTAGTGCGTCACCTTACCGTCCGTATCGCGCCAGATCTCTGGTCCGGTGGATTCGTAGTGCGCCTGGGCATTGGCCGGGTTATCGTACTGATTGGGGTAAATCGAGTTGGGTGTATCAGCATGTAATTGCTGGGCTACCGAGTAATAAGAGCGCGGATCGTCCGGTGGCACGCTGGTCGGGCAGACAATCACCTCTGCGCCAACAGCGCGCAAAATGTCCATTTTTTCCTGCGATTGCTTGTCTGCCAGCGTGAATACACACTTGTAGCCTCTGGCGATAGCACCCAGCGCCAGGCCCATGCCGGTGTTGCCAGATGTACCCTCGATAATAGTGCCGCCCGGTTTCAGCTCACCGGCCTTTTCGGCATCTTCGATCATTTTCAGCGCCATCCGGTCCTTCATGGAATTGCCCGGGTTGAAGTACTCGACCTTGACGACAATGTTGCCGGGAATGCCGCGATTGACGCTGTTCAATCGAACCAGTGGCGTATCGCCGATCGTGTCGACGATGGAATCGAGTATTTTCATGGTTTATGGCTGAGGTCAGTCACGCGGCGCCACGACGGGCGACCGGTGTGCAATGAACGGGACGGGACGTAGGCCCGCATTGTAGCAGTAATGAGGTTGTTGGCCGGCAGCTAACAGGGTGTTGAAAAACGTCATGAGCGAAGGGCTGAGTAGGCAAATTCGATCGAAAAAGCGCACCGGGCTGGCGTTCCACCGGGCTGGCGTTCCA
>CAZYDV010000192.1:0-11732 GCA_964646405.1 uncultured Granulosicoccaceae bacterium
CGACATTCTAGTGGCTGGTTCCGGCCCGGCCGGATTGATGGCAGCGCTGAATGCGGCGCTGGCCGGCGCGCGCGTGATGTTGCTTGAGGACCGTGCCTGGGTGGGCGGCATGCTGGCGCTTGAGGATCGACAGATCGAGGGCGCGCCGGCGCAGAAGTGGGTCGATGCCACGCTGCAACAGTTGCTTTTGATGGACAATGTCCGGGTGATGACGCGCACCACCGTCGTCGGACTCTACGATCACAATGTCGTTGTCGGCCTGCAGCGTGTATCTGATCATGTCGCCACGCCTGGCGTTGGTGATCCGCGTCAGCGCCTGTGGGTGCTGCGCGCAAAACAAACCATTTTCGCAACCGGGTCTATCGAACGGCCCATGCTGTTCGGCAACAACGATTTACCGGGTGTGATGCTGGCCAGTGCAGTGCGCGGTTACCTGCACCGGTTTGCCGTGACACCGGGGCGTGCCGTGGTCGTCGTGACGACTAACGACGATGGCTATCGCACCGCGTTTGCATTGCACGAGGCAGGGGAACCTGTGGCCGCGATCGTCGATGCGCGGGACGCCAGTGGCGATCTGGCGCAGGACCCGGCGGCACTCGGCATCACGGTCCATCGCGCCAGCCTGCCGGTTAAGGCGCTGGGCTGGCAGAGCGTCAAGGGGCTGGTGATAGAAGATGCGCAAGGCGAGCGCAGCACGATCGAATGCGATTGCATAGCCGTATCTGGCGGCTTCAACCCCGATGTCAATCTCTATAGCCAAACCGGGCGCTCACCCGTCTGGAGCGAGGCGATCAGTGCATTCGTGCCAGGGGATCACCGAGCTGCCAGTCAGTCGGTCGGGGCCTGCAATGGTGAGTTTAATCTGGCCGATTGTCTATCCGCCGGTGCGGCCAGTGGCGTAAAGGCCGCCGCCGCCGCGGGCTTTGCCGATGGGCCGGCCGGTGTTGTGCCCGCAGTGCGCGGTTCTGACACTGGCACCATTACCGCGGTGTGGCTTGGTCGCTCTGAAGGCAAAGTGTTTGTCGATCTGCAGAATGATGTCACCGCGCAGGACGTTATTCTGGCCGAGCAAGAAGGGTATGTGTCGGTTGAACACGCCAAGCGTTACACCACGCTTGGCATGGCGACGGATCAGGGCAAGACGTCCAACGTCAACGGCATCGCGCTGCTGGCAGCCGCACGCGGCCAGTCGATTGCCGATGTCGGTACCACGCGCTACCGACCGCCGACCGTGCCGGTGGCGATCGGTGCATTTGCCGGTCATGAGCGCGGTAAGAATTTTCAGCCGATCAGGAAAACTGCTTTTCACGAATGGCATGAAAAAAACGGTGCGGTGTTTGTCGAGGCCGGTCAATGGCTGCGTGCGCGGCACTATCCGTTATCTGGCGAAGACATCATGGCGGCCTTGAAACGCGAAGCCAGAATGGTGCGCGAATCGGTTGGCATGTGCGATGTGTCCACACTCGGCAAGATCGAGATTTTCGGTCCCGACGCTGCCGAATTCCTCAATCGCCTGTACATCAATAACTGGTTGAAGCTGCCGATCGGCAAGGCGCGCTATGGTGTGATGCTGCGAGAAGATGGCCACGTCTATGACGACGGCACGACTTCGCGGCTGGGTGAGGAGCACTTTTTTATGACGACCACCACCGCCAACGCGGCCGGTGTGCTGGCACACATGGACTATCACTCGCAGATCGTCTGGCCCGAGCTTGATGTGGCTTTTTGTTCGGCTACCGAGCAGTGGTGCGGTTTCGCGCTGGCCGGGCCCAACAGTCGAGCGGTGTTGGAAAAAGCGTTGCCGGGTGTCGACGTGGGCGATCAGGCATTGCCGTTTATGGGTGTGCTGTCGACCGAGGTCGATGGCATGCCGATCCGGATTTTCCGTATCTCTTTTTCTGGTGAGTTGGCTTATGAAGTCAATGTACCGTGGGGTTACGGCGTTGCCACCTGGGAGCGATTCTTCGCCGCGGGCGAAGAGTACGGCATCATCGCCTATGGCACCGAGGCACTGACAGTGCTTCGCATCGAGAAGGGTCACGCGGCCGGTCAGGAGCTGGATGGTCGCACCACTGCTGCGGATCTGGGGCTTGGGCGGATGGCGTCGACGACCAAAAGCTACATCGGCCGTGCGATGGCTCAACGTGCCGGAATGAAGGCTGCCGAGCGGCCGTCGCTGGTCGGTGTGAAGGTGGTGGACAGTGGTCAGCGGTTGCGCGGCGGTGCCCACCTTTTTGATGCCATCGACAATGTCGACTCGCGCGGTTCGATGGGATGGGTTACATCGGTGACCGACAGTCCGGCTGTTGGACGCTGGATCGCACTGGCATTTCTTGCCGGCGGCAGCGATAACATCGGCAAGCGTTTTTATGCTCACTATCCGTTGAAAGATGAGATAGTGGAAGTGGAAGTGTGTTCGCCGCACTTTTTTGACCCGGACGGAGAGCGGCTGCGTGGCTAATTCAATGATCAGAAATCCGCTCGATGGTCAGAGTTTCAAAGCCGCTGATGTTCAGCCAGATATCGTATTGGCTGACGTTCGCGGCAAATCTTTCTGTCAGTTAATGGCACGCCGCGGCATGACCGACACGCTCGCGCAGCGCATGGGCATTTCAGCCACTGCCGGTATGAGTACGATCACTGATGAGTGGACGGCGCTGCCGCTAAGCCCCGGACAATGGCTGATGATAGGAGATGGCGGGCGCGACGGCGAATTTACCCAAAGTGTTGTGGAGCGTGCAGGTGATGCCGGCTATGCCAGTGAACAGAGTCATGCACGCAACATGCTGCGGGTGCAAGGGCTGCTGGCCTACGACGTGCTGGCCAAGGGGATTCGCCTCGACCTCGATCCCATCAATACACCGGTTGGGTTTGTTGCACAGACCGTGGCGGCACAGGTTGGTGTCACGCTGCACAAGATCGATGAGCAACCCTCTTTCGACTTGATCGTCTACGCAGGCTTTGCTGAGAGTTTTTGGCACTGGCTGGTGGACGCCAGTGAGGAATATACTGTCGATACAGTGATTATTAATCAGGGATAACGATATGGCGCAGGTGGGGCTGATTGGACTGGGCGTGATGGGGGCAAGCCTGGCGCTTAATATTGCCGATAACGGTTACGCTGTTGCGGTATACAACCGCACCGCTGAGCGCACCCGCGAGTTCGTCGCCAACGCCGGACAACTGCAGCCGCGCCTGACGGCCTGTGAAACTCTGCAGTCGCTGGTAGACAATCTGCAGCGACCGCGAATGATCGTGCTGATGGTCACTGCCGGTGACGTCGTCGATGCGCAGATTGATGCGCTGCTACCGCTGCTCGATGAGGGCGATATCATTATCGATGCGGGCAATGCAAACTACCTCAACACGCGGCGGCGCAACGAGCGATTGGCGGACAGTCCGGTGAATTTTGTAGGCATGGGCGTGTCCGGTGGCGAGGAGGGTGCGCGCTACGGGCCGGCCATCATGGTGGGTGGCGATGCAGCGGTCTATCCTCAAATCGAGCCGGTGCTGACGGCGATCGCCGCGCGCTATGACGATGCTCCGTGCTGTGCACGCGTGGGCCCCGACGGAGCCGGGCATTTCGTAAAAACCATGCACAACGGCATTGAGTACGCCGATATGCAGATGATCGCAGAGATCTACGAACTGATGCGCACGGTCAACGGTTCGACGCCTGCAGAAATAGGGGCCACATTCGCGCAATGGAATCAGGGTGCGCTGGACTCCTACCTGATTGAAATCACCGCCGAGGTACTCCGTGCCGTCGATCCGGACAGCGGGCAACCGATGGTCGATGTGATTCTCGATCGCGCCGGCCAAAAGGGCACTGGCGGCTGGGCATCGATCGAGTCGATCACCATGGGAGTGCCGGCCACAACACTGATCGAAGCCGTGGGCGCGCGGGCAGTGTCAGCCGTGCTTGCAGAGCGATTGCAGGCAGCGCCGCTCTATCCGCTGTCACTTGCCAATCAGGCGTCATCGGTTGCGTCACTCAAACCCACGCTTGAGAAGGCGCTGCTGGCGGGTAAAGTGTGTGCCTACGCTCAGGGGTTTGCCGTGCTGAAGGCGGCATCGGAGCAGTATCAATGGCAACTGCCAATGGCGACCATCGCTCGCATCTGGCGCGCTGGCTGCATCATTCGAAGCAGCTTTCTCGATGATATCGCCAGTGCGTTTGCCACCGATGATCTGCCGAATCTGCTGCAGGCCGATCATTTCGTCGAGATCATGAACCAATCACATCAGGCCTTGCGCGACGTACTGTCGCTTGCCGTGCAGGCCGGTGTGCCGATGCCGTCGCTCGGCTCTGCATTGGCGTACTTTGATGGCTATCGACGCGAGCGCACCTCGGCCAGCCTGATCCAGGCGCAACGCGATTTCTTCGGTGCGCACGGGTTTGAACGACGCGATCGGGAGGGCAGGGATTTTCATGGTCCCTGGGGGATGGGACAACAGGGCTGAACGTTTTACCCCAAGCGTTCACTACGAGGCGTGCGGTCGTAGCGCTCGCGATAGCACTTGGTAAAGTGCGACTGACTGGTGAAGCCTGCAGCGATGGAAATATCCAATATCGGCAGGCTGGTTTCCAGTAACAGCCGGCGTGCGTGCTGGAGCCTGAGATCGAGATATTTTTGTTGTGGTGTGCAATCCAGGTGGCGCTGAAACAAACGTTCTAACTGGCGCTGTGACACCCCAATCCGGGCTGAGATCTCGCCGGGTGTCAGGCGGTCTTCGATGTGTGCCGACATCACCCGAAAGGCTGCTGCGAGCTTGGGTGATTTGCGCGCCAGGGCCGTTTGCTGAGCGACGCCCTGCACATCGGTGCTAACGCGAATGCGATCGTGAAACAGCCAGGTGCAAACATCGGTGACGACATCATCGCCATAGTCTTCGGCAATCAGGTGCACCATCATGTCCATGGCGCCCGTGCCACCACAACAGGTGTAGCGTCGTTCTTCCAGCACGTAAACGGATGGATCGACTTTGATGTCGGGATAGTCTTCACGCAGCGCATCGAGGCTTTGCCAGTGAATCGTACATCGGTAACCCTGCAGCAAGCCTGCATGCGCCAGTACCCAGGCGCCCGTGCTGACTGCGCCAATCGCAATGCCGCGCTGCGCCTGCTGTTGCAACCAGCGCATGACATTGTCCGGCTTGTATTGCTGCATGTGAACACCACCACAGACGAATAGGCGATCGAAGGCGGTGGTATCTTCGGGAGCGCAATCCGGTGTCACCAACAGGCCATTGCCTGCGCGGACGGGCTGCCCGTCAGCGGTGATGATGGTCCACTCGTACAAGGTGCGGCCGGCAGCAATATTGGCAGCGCGGTAGGGTTCAATCGCTGACCCAAATGCCAGTAAGGCGAACTCAGGGGTGAGCAGAAAACACAGTTTGATGGGCTCGGGCGCTTTCATGGGCGTTGCACAATTCCCAGGTTAGCCCGGCCTTCTGACATCATTTTTCGATCGCAGTGGGAATGACTGTGGCAACTCGTATTGCCGCGGCGATGATTTGGCTGATTTCAGACGGGTATTTCCGGCCAGATGCAGAATTGATGTTGTTTTTTCAAGAACTTGGCTATAGTATCATTAAACCGCGTTAAGGTAACGTGGGTTTCCAGCGATTTGTAGTCCGCGTGTTAAGTCACTCTCTACTGCTCTGACCTCCGAATTCCCGCACCGAGACCGGTATTACTGCGCCGGCAACTGTGCCGGTGTGTTCCAAAGGGGCGTTGTGCCCTTAGTTCGTGAGATACGAGTCAAAATGTCAGAGATGCAGCAGGGAACCGTGAAGTGGTTCAACGATGAAAAAGGCTACGGGTTCATCACCCGCGAAGGCGGAAGCGACGTATTCGTCCACTTTCGTTCAATCGTCGGCGAGGGCCGTCGCACACTGGTAGAGGGCCAGGCGGTCAGCTTCCTCGAGGTCGATGGGCAAAAAGGCCCACAGGCCGACCAGGTAACACCTCTTTAGGTCACCTGATTTTCAATGGCTGGCGCCTCGGCGCCGGCCATTTTCCCGATCCTATCAAGCCTTCCCCGGGACGATGGCCCAAGAGGGCGTGAGTGCTAGTCCCAGCAGTCTACCGTGCCAGGTGATGCCGTTGCACCGGTCTGGTCAATCGTGAACGTCGCGCAGTCTGTATCACCAGCCTGAGAGCCCACTGCGGTTGCCTGAAGTACATAGTCATTCGGATTCAGCGTTGTGGCGGCTACCGTATAGAAGCTATCGGGGCTGTTGGTGTTGAACGACGTGCATCCAGCGTAGGTAAACGCTTCAGTGCGGCAACGCTCCAATGCCTGTGCCGCAGCGCGCAAGGCGACCTGACCATCGACTCGTCTCGACTCTGTCACAAACCGGCCGTAGGTGGGTACCGCAACCGCGGCGATGATGCCAAGTATCGCCACCGCGATGAGCAGTTCGATCAGAGTGAAGCCACGTTGTTCTGTGTTGGTTTGCATGGTTCGGAGTCACTGGTTTTACGCATTGGTTTCCATACAACGGCCAAAACGCCAAGATATTAATTGGTGGTTGAGGCGACCTGCGCCGATTGGTCGACATCGCAGATATCCTCACTTCCAGTATCCGACCCGGCCGACAGTCGCGGGTCACGACGTCGGCGATGACCGGCTGGCAGTCAATCGCCGGCTTGCACAAGCGCAAGCCGGCTGCCTGCACCCAGATATTAGTCAGCCGCAGGGCTGACCCGGTATACGCCGTGCACGGTCGTGGTGCTGGCGTTGATTGCCGGTACTGAACCGGTGGCGGTAATCATCAGGTGTGCGGCGGAGAAACCACTGCCGTTACCGATCGAAAAGCCGCTGGCCGGCCCGTCACCGACGTAGGAATACGTCACACTGGCATTGACGCCGGGTACTGTGGTCGGCACATTCTGTGTCACCGGTGCGCCGTTGGCGCTGAGCGTCTGGCTGATCAGTGCGTCGTCGTCGAGTGTCGCCTCAACTGCGCTTTCAGAAGCCTGGAAGGCAATATTTTTCTGATAGAGATTGGCGCTCATTTGCTCTTCTACGGAGGCGTTTTTCAATGCCCCAACACCGAGTAGCGAGATCAACACCAGCAGTATTAGCGCCACAAAAAGCGTGGCACCCCGTTCACCATGACGTCGGTATTGTATAGGTTTCATCTCGATCACCTTTGGTTGCGCATTCGGACGGTGGTATTGAAACTGGTTCGCAACTGACGTCCGCCGGAGTGTTTGAGAATAGTCGAACCGGTTACAGGCCCGATGGACTGGCCGGCAACCTGGTACGTTCTGTCATCGTCGGTACTGGAAATCTTGTCGACCGAGTTGATCAGCAAGCCAATCTGGACGCTGATCACTTCCTCAAAATCCAGATTGGCGGCATTGGCACTGACATATCGGATCTGACCAGAATCCATTTGCTGACCGTAGAGCAATTGCATGTTCTCAACGCCTTCGACCAGTTCCATCGCCACACCGCCCGGTTGCGACAAGTCGAGCATATACAGCGCAGGTACCGGATCGCCATCCGAATCAAAGCGCGGGGTATTGGCGACATAGTAGGCGTGCGCCTCGAAGCGCATGACGCGCATGGCGGTGGACAGTGGATCACCCGTGACGGCATAGGCACGTGACAGGTTGGCCTGCGAGTTCTGAGTTGCCGCGTAGGCCAAGGTGACGCTATTCGGGTTGCTGTCATCAATTGCGGTGGCGCGAAAGACGTCCACTGAGGTGCAATCGGAAATCATCACCAGATCGCCTGCAGCCAGTTGATCCGGGTTGCGTCGCAGCGTGATCGGGTTGACGTTTGCATTGCCCATGCTGGCAGACAGAATTGTGGTTCGGCCGCTGCCATGCTGCACATATACCACGTCGGTACCTGGCAGCGGATCGGCAGAGATCGGTGCCAGATCGGCAGGCATGGCGGGTTGCCAGGCACTGGACAATGCAACTTCGGCACCCTGCAATGATGTCTCGGGCATGTTGATCGTAGGAGCCCCGTTGGCGATCACGTTGGCGTTGATCGTGTCAGTGTCGGCACATCCTTGATAGCCCGCCATGCGAAGATCATTGGCAATGATGTCCATCGCGACGCGGCCGCTCTCCTGAACACGCGACATGCTGCTCGACATTGCGCCCGAAGCGTTGTTGCTGGAGAACACAGCGACAGCTCCAGACAGGATGATCAGCCCGATGACTGATGCCACCATCAACTCGACGATGGAAAAGCCGCTCTGTCGGTTTAGTGTGTTTATCTGTTTCATGGTTACAGCCTCGCGCTAACCGAAATTTGACGATCTTCCGCATTGCCGGCAATGAGTTCCGACCATTCGATCACGACCGTAAAGGTCGGGCCTGCCCGGGTGATCGTGCCCGTGGCGTTTTGCAGCGGTGTCGATGTCCCGGCTTCGTCCCCTTTGGCAAAATAGCCTGCCCACTCGCGTAAGTCGGTCTGTGCGATCTGCGCAGGAGTGCAGCCGGTAGTGATGCACGACGTGCCTGCCGGAATGGTGCCACTGGTGTCGAAGTTGTCGTAGGCGGAGTTGTCGATCGCGTGTTCTCGATTGAGTCTGATGCGATCGAGTATGTCGTTAGCCGCCAGTGTCGCGTGCGACCGGATCATGCCGCCCTGCGTGTAGTTAAGACCGAGCATTTGCATCCGTGAACCAGCGAGCAAACCGATCGCCAGTACGACAACTGCCAGTAACACTTCGATCAGGGAAAACCCCTGTTGCCGTTTCATTCGTGATACCCCTGGTTCTTTTTATTGTTTTTCTCTTCATTTGATCCGCAGATCAAATTCGAGACGGGTGTTAACAACTGACGTTGTTGCCAGCCATGTCTTCGATAATGTCGTCGCCGTCCGGACCGTCGGCGGCGAGTCGGCCAACACCGGTGACCTGTAGATTCAGTGCGCGGGCAGTGGCAGAGTCGTTATTGGCACACATCAAAATGGTGCCGGACGAGGCGAGCCTTCCACGCGGTGCGATACTGAGCACGCCGCCAAACTGGGCTGAGGTAATACTGATGTAGGGCGGAGCCTCGGGTTCAACCAGCAACATCGTATCGCCCGCGGTGTCGAACGCGGTGTTGGCGTTGTCATCGACGAATACAATCCAGCCGTCGCTCCAATCGTTGCTGTTGCAGCTGGATTCGTCACTGGATGCGCACAACACGATGGTGCGTGAGCGCTTGACCGCCTCCATCCTCGCCAGGCTGACATTGCCGGCCAGATTGTTGTATTTACTGGACAGATTATTGCTCTGCACCAGCGAGCTGTAGTTTGGCACGGCCAAAGTCGCGAGTATGCCGACGATGACCACGACGATGATCAGCTCGAGCAGCGTGAAACCTGATTGCTTTTTCATGTCGGACGGTATCGACTTCGACGCGCCCGGGTTTAGCCATGATTTTGCTTAGTTTATTGGGCCACGAGGCAGCGTCCTGGCAAGCCTCATCGCTTATCATTCGCCTATGTCTGAGACTTAAAGTAGTTTGTCAGCATCGCCGGTGGCCTTCGTTTCAGTCCAAACTGTGACGGATGGCGAATCGATGATTTGCCGATAAGAGTGTGTCGCCGGCAGACATTCGGTGTTTAGCCGTATCGGCAACATGCGCCAACAGAATGAAATGAGTCATGTCTATGGCCTTGCGGTTGGGAATTGATACCGGCGGAACCTTCACCGACGCGGTGCTGCTGGATGAGGTGACCGATCAGGTTGTGGCCAAGGCGAAGGCGCTGACCACCCGGCACAACCTGATAGAGGGTATCTCGGCGTCAATTACCTCGGTGCTGGAGGGGCGAGATGTCGGGCAAATCGGATTGGTTTGTCTGTCGACCACGCTGGCCACCAATTCTATTGTCGAGGGCCACGGCGCACTGGCGGCGCTGTTGCTGGTGGGTTATCGCGACAATGTGCTGCAATTGGAAAATCTGGCGGCGGCGACGGCCGGCATGCCGGTGCACCGGATTGTCGGCGGACACGATGCCGGCGGCAATGAGACCGCTGCACTCGATCTCGCTCGGGCACACGAGCTGGTTAATGAACTGCCAGGCAGCGTTGCGGCCGTTGCAGTGTCGTCGATGTTTTCGGTGCGCAATCCCGCTCATGAAAACCGTCTGCGTGAGCTGGTGCGTGAGGAAACCGGCTTGCCGGTCACCTGTGGTCACGAGCTCAGTGCATCGCTCAATGCGCCGCGCCGCGCGCTGACGGCGTTTCTCAATGCGCGGCTGGTGCCGTTGATTCAGGATCTGATCCTCGCGACCCGACAGACGCTGTCGCAACACCGGATCGAGGCACCGGTCATGGTGGTCAGAGGCGACGGCACGTTGGTATCGGCGGATTTTGCCAGTCGATCGCCGGTTGAGACAATCATGTCCGGACCTGCGGCCAGTGTGGTGGGTGCGCAGCATCTGGCGAAGATTGACAACATGATCGTATCGGACATTGGCGGCACGACAACCGATGTTGCAATGATTCGCGACGGCCAGCCTGCGTTGAGTGTTGAAGGTGCGTCGGTCAACGGTTGGCGGACCATGGTCGAGGCGGTGCAGATCGATACCCACGGACTTGGCGGCGACAGCGAAATCCGCTACGACCGCGAAAAGCGCGATTTCGTGATCGGCCCAGGTAAAGTGGTGCCACTGTGCAATCTGGCGAGCAATTATCCGCAGGTATTGCAAACGCTTGAGGAATTTGTCGATCAGCCCTGGGTCAAGACCAACATGGCTCGCTTTATCGTGCTGCGCCAGAAGCCGTGGGATGGACTCACGTTAACTGCGCAGCAACGAGACCTGGTCGAACAGGTGCGCGATGCGCCGCAATCGATGCAATCGGTGTTTGCCGAGCGACATTTCAGTCGCGCGATGAAACGCCTGATTGAAATCGGCGTTTTGACGCTGGCCGGGTTCACGCCGACTGATGCAGCGCATGTCTGTGGGTTGTATCAGCAGTGGGATGCCCGCGCGTCGACACTCGGTGCACAGCTTTTGCGTCGCTACAGCCAGTGGAATCTGGGTGCACACTGGCCCGATGACACCGCTTTCGCACAGGGCATGCTCGCCGCGGTGACGCGAGAGACATCGTTTTGTCTGTTGAGTGCAGTGCTCAATGATCAGAGCGGGCACTTCGGGCGAAAACTGACGATCGCACAGCGCGACTTGTTATATCGGATGTTTGTCAGCGCCGATCCGTCCGCGCAAACGTCGCGTGATCTCGCCATGCAGGTTCGAGTCGGATTGCCGGTGGTTGGTATTGGCGCACCCGCCGAGTGTTTTTATCCGGCAGTTGCGCCGTTACTCGATACGACGGTTAATGTGCCGGAACACGCCGAGGTTGCCAACGCATTGGGTGCGGTGGTCGGTGTGGTCCGACACCGCGCGCAGATCGTCATTTCACCGGTGTCGGCCACGCGGGTGGTCGTGCACGCCGGCGAACAGCAGCGCGAGTTTGACGAACTCGAACAGGCCGCCGCCTGGGCCACCGAAGAGGTAACACAGGTGGCGCTTGAAAAAGCGCGCAACGCCGGTGGCGATCAACTCGAAGTCAGCGTGCATCGCGACGACAACATCGTCGAACGCGATGGGCAAAAGACTTTCTTCGAATCGAAAATTACCGCGACCGTGAGCGGGCGGGTCGGGCGCAGCTAGTGTACTGTAACGTTCAAACTCCACAAATGAGTCGAATGATCAAAGCTACAGTTTTTGCATTGAAAACAAAGGAAAGTACGCTAATCAGGATTG
>CAZYDV010000193.1:0-11675 GCA_964646405.1 uncultured Granulosicoccaceae bacterium
CGACATGCCGTAGATCAAACCGAAGTTGATCGCCTTGGCGGCGCGTCTGGATTCATCGTCTACGCCATCCTGCGGTAAGCCGAAAACTTCAGCAGCCGTCGCACTGTGAATATCCAGCCCGGCGGCAAACGCTGCGCGCAGGTTCTCATCTTCGGACAAGTGCGCCATGATGCGAAGCTCAATCTGCGAATAATCCGCCGCCATCAACTGATAGCCATTTGGCGCGACAAACGCCTGGCGAATCCGCCTGCCCTCCTCGGTGCGAATCGGAATGTTTTGCAGATTCGGATCAGCCGATGACAAACGCCCGGTAGAGGCTACCGCCTGATGATAAGAGGTATGAATTCTACCCGTGTGTTCATTTATCTGCAGCGGCAGTTTATCGGTGTAGGTCGACTTCAGTTTGCTGACACTGCGATAGTCCAAAATCAGGCGCGGCAATGCATGATCATGTGCAAGCTGCTCCAGCACATCCTCGGCCGTCGACGGCTGGCCCTTCGGCGTTTTACGAATAACCGGAATATTGTTTTTGACAAACAGAATCTCCTGAATCTGTTTCGGTGAGGCCAGGTTAAATGACTCACCGGCCGCCTCGTACGCCTGGGCTTCAAGATCGACCATCTTCTGCGCCAGATACTCGCTTTGCACGCCCAGCATGTCGGCATCCACCAGTACACCGGTGCGCTCAACGCGGGATAACACGGTGAGTAAAGGCATCTCGATTTCCTGATAGATATCGACAAGCTGTGTTTCCTCGCCCAGCAGTCCCCAGAGGGTTTCATGCAGTTGCAGGGCAATGTCAGCATCTTCGGCGGCGTAGTCTGAAGCTTTGTCGATTTCGATCTGGTTAAAGGTGAGCTGCTTTTTTCCCTTGCCGGCGATATCTTCAAAGTGCACGGTGTCGGTATTGAGATATTTCTTCGCCAGCGCATCCATGTCGTGGCGATTGGCTGCCGCATCGCACACATAGGATTGCAGCATGGTGTCGTGCTCGATACCCTGCAGATTGATATCGTGATTCAACAATACGTTGCGATCGTATTTCAGATTCTGGCCAATTTTGGCGATGGCGCGATCTTCGAGTATCGGCTTAAGCAAAGCCAGGCCACGCTCAAGGCCGATTTGCTCAGGTGCCCCTTCATAGTCGTGTGCCAGCGGCAGATACGCCGCTTCACCCGCTTCAACCGCGAACGACAAACCGACAATCGCTGCGTTCATGTAGTTGATGCTGGTGGTTTCAGTGTCGACCGCACAACGACCGGCGGCCTTGATGCGGTCAATCCACTCCACGAGTGACGCTTCGGTGGTGATCGTATGGTATTCGCGTCGTTCGAGTTTTTTCGGCGCCGTGGGCACAGGTGCCTTCGTCACACCCGCTGCTGCGGTCTTTCCGTCGATCTCATTTAACCAGGCCTTGAACTCATAGCGTTCGAGGTATTCTCGGAGTTTTTCTGCTTCAGGCTCGGCGATCTTCAATTGATCGGGTGTTGTGTCGAGTTCAACATCGAGCTTGATCGTCGCAAGCTCATAAGACAGCGGCAGATGATCCAGCGCGGCGGCCAGATGCTCACCTATCTTGCCTTTGATCTTGCCGGCGTTTTCCATAACACCCTGCAGGCTGTCATAGGCGGCCAGCCACTTAACCGCGGTTTTCGGGCCACACTTGTTAACCCCGGGAATGTTATCCGACGTGTCGCCCACAAGCGCCAGGTAATCGATGATGCGCTCGGGGGGAACGCCAAACTTCGCCACCACCCCGTCGGGATCCATGGTGGTGTCGCTCATGGTATTGATCAGCGTCACGCGCGAGTTGACCAACTGGGCCATGTCCTTGTCACCGGTCGATATCAGCACGTTCATGTCGTTGCCCGACGCCATCGTCGACAGTGTGCCGATCACATCGTCTGCCTCAACACCGGGGATACTCAATAGCGGCAGCCCCATTAGCCTGATGATCGCGTGCAGCGGTTCAATCTGGGTGCGCAGATCATCGGGCATGGATGGCCTGTTAGCTTTATATTCCTTATAGAGATCGTTGCGAAAGGTTTTTCCTTTGGCGTCGAAGATCACCGCCATATGTGTTGGCTGGTAGGTGTCCTGCAGTTTGCGAAGCATGTTGATCACGCCGTACATCGCGCCGGTTGGCTCGCCGCCGGCATTGGTCAGTGGCGGAAGCGCATGAAACGCCCGGAACAAATAGGATGAGCCGTCTACCAAAACCAGTGGTGGTGTTTCAGTCATGCGATACTCTGTAACTAAAATGGAAAGATAAGTTGAGCCGGCTATAATAAAATAGCCCGCAAATCAGGACACTCGCCCCCATGGCTGCCGCCCAGAAGTCCCAGTACCAGCGCACAGAGAAGACCGATCGAGCGTTGAGCCGTGAATCCTGGAAGATATTCCAGATAATGGCAGAATTTGTCGAAGGGTTTCAGAAACTCGCTGCCATCAGTCCGTCTGTCAGTGTTTTCGGCTCTGCCCGCTTCCCCCAGGATCACCCGTATTCACTGCAGGTCGAGGAGATTTCGCGCAAGCTCTCCGACGCGGGCTTCGCCGTGGTCAGCGGTGGCGGCCCCGGCATTATGGAGGCATCTAACCGGGGCGCGTTTGCCGGCCGCTCTGCCAGCGTTGGGCTGAACATCCAACTGCCGTTCGAGCAATCGGGCAATCAGTTTCAGGACATCGCGCTCAACTTTCGCTATTTCTTCGCCCGCAAGGTCATGTTCGTTAAATACGCCTCTGCGTATGTGGTGATGCCGGGCGGTTTCGGCACGCTCGACGAGCTGGCAGAAATTCTTACCCTGATGCAGACTGGCAAGTCTCGCAAGATTCCGGTCATTCTGGTCGGCAGTGAGTTCTGGGCCGGCTTTGTCGACTGGCTCAAACAGAGCATGCTCACCACAGGCACCATCAGCGAGGGCGACCTCGACCTGTTCACGATCGAAGACGACACCGACCGTGTGATCGACACCATTTTCGACTTCTACGAAGGTGTGGATATGGACGAAGTGATGGCCAACGACGACATTAACATGGATATCTGACCGATCCCGGTTGCATCGACAACCCCTGCGCTTACCAGCCCTCAGCGGGCACAATACGAGTAACCCGGCATCACCACACAGCCTGAGTCGGCAGCCGCGTACACGATTGGCAAAACCTGTTAACATCTCGCCCGCGGCATCCCTGCACGCATTCATTGTATATGTGTTGCGCGCTTCCGTTTGCCACAGCCAACCACCTGAATGCTGAGGAGCTTCGATACATGAAAAGACGTGACTTTCTAAAGACCGGCGCTGTTGCGAGCGCTGCGGCTGCCGGTACGGGCGCCGCCATCACTTCGGCACCTGCCATTGCGCAGTCAAAGACCGAACTGACCATCGTCTCGAGCTGGCCGCGTGACTTCCCCGGCCTGGGGCTAAGTGCACAGCGCCTGGCTGCCAGAATCACTGAGCTGTCAGAAGGCAAGATCGAAACACAATACTTCGCATCTGGCGAGCGAGTCGGGGGATTTGACGTATTCGACGAAGTTGCCGCGGGCAACAGCCAGGCATATATTTCTGCCGACTACTACTGGAAAGGCAAGCACCCCGGCTTCGCATTTTTCACCGCCGTCCCGTTTGGTATGACCACACAAGAGTGGAATGCCTGGATCAAATTCAAAGGTGGCCAGGAACTGTGGGATGAGCTGTCTGGCGAATTCGGTATCAAATCTATCGCCTGTGGCGCCACCGGCGCACAGATGGGTGGTTGGTTCAACAAGGAAATCGAAACTGCCGATGACCTGAAGGGCCTGAAAATGCGTATCCCGGGCCTGGGCGGTGACGTCATGGCAAAACTGGGTGCCTCGCCGGTCTCACTGCCGGGCAGCCAGATCTACGAAAACCTCGTCTCCGGCGCGATCGAAGCCACTGAGTGGGTTGGCCCTTACAACGACTTCTTCATGAAGTTCTACGAAGCGGCCAAGTTCTACTACTCCCCGGGCATGCACGAGCCAGGCGGCGGTCTCGCATTCGGCATGAACGCCGAGTGGTGGAGCAAGCGCAGCGACTGGGAAAAAGCCATCATCACTGCTGCCTGCCTCGAAGAGCACGCCGCACAGCCGGAAGAAGCGCTCGCCAACAACGGTGAATACCTGGCGCGCATGGTCGATGAGCACGGCGTCGAGCTGCGATCCTTCAACGACGACATCTACGACAGCTTTGGCGAAGCCTCGGCAGAAGTGTTCGAGGAAACTCGCGAGCACAGCGCCCTGACCGCCAAGATCCACGACAACTACCAGGAAGCGCTGCGCGAAATGGGCGCCTACCTGAAACTGGCTGAGATCGGCTTCTCCAACCAACGCAATCGCGTACTGGACATCTAGTCTCAGTTCTGCCGATTGATGCACCACCGCGGAGGCGGCATCTGTCCGCCTCCGCACCGCACAGGCCAGGTCCTGGTGCCACCGATACACGCTATCGGGTCTTTACTCCCAACCATTGATTCAGGGGCAGCTCTTCATGGAATCTGCAGACGCCAACGAGCTGTTCCGCAGTAGTCGATCAACCGATCTGATTCGATTATTCAGTTGGGCCATGCTGGTCTATCTGGTGACCTACCTGGTCAACAACTATCTGGTGCAGGGGTTGCAATGGCCGGGCATCAAAGGAATCGCCTCGCTCGACTGGCGCGCCTTCGTACAACTGGCAATTTATCTCGTGCCGCTGTTTCTGGTCTGGCGCTTTGTCACAGGCTCATCCCACCGCTCGCTGCGAGTCGACGCCGCACTCGTCAGTAGCATCAACGCCTATATCGTGCGATCGATGTTCTGGGCGGTCGTGTTTGTCGGACTGGCCGATATGGCCGTATCGTTTCTGCGCGTTGAAGGTCTGCTGGCGTTAGTGGTCAACGAACAGCTTGCCAAAGACCTGGCAAAACCGCTGTTCCGCGGACCAATGCTGCACGTACCACTACTGATACTGGGCTTTGTCGTTGGAGCCTTCACCCGCACGCTGGGCTTTCACTGGCTGGCCCTGTTGATCGTGATCGCCGAGTTGGCAATTGTGCTTACCCGCTTTATTTTTTCGTACGAACAGGCTTTCATGGGCGATCTGGTGCGCTTCTGGTACGCGGCGCTTTTTCTGTTTGCCAGCGCTCACACACTACTTGAGGAAGGACATGTCAGGGTAGACGTCTTCTATGCCGGTATGAAGGCGCGCTCCAAGGGGTTCGTCAACGCATTTGGCGCGCTAATCCTGGGCATGACTTTGTGCTGGACGATCATCGTCATCGGCTTTGGTGGCAAGTCAGCTGTCATCTACGGCCCGATTGCCAATTTTGAAGTCTCACAATCAGGCTTTGGCATGTACACCAAATACTGGATGGCTGGTTTCCTCGGCGTGTTTGCCGTCACCATGCTGATTCAGTTCGTTGCACAGTTTCTCGAATCGTGCGCCGACTATCGCGACGACCCGGGCGGTCGCGCTGCCACCACCACTGCCGCTCACTAGCTACCGGACGACTTCACTGTGGAACTATTTTTCCTGGCTCTGCTGATTTTGCTGCTCGCCCTCGCACTGGGATCGGGCTATCCGGTAGCGTTCGCGCTACCGGGCTCTGCCATCGTGGCGATCGCCGCCGCAGCCGTGTGTGGCTATCTGTTTACCGGCGAGACCGACGCCTATTTTGCACAGGGAGGACCCAGCCAATGGCTATCGGCCGGGGTGACGAACCTGCGGGGCATCTATTGGGAGGTCGAGCGCGACACGCTGATCGCGATTCCGCTGTTTATCTTCATGGGCATCATGCTGCAGCGCTCAAAGATCGCCGAAGACCTGCTGATCACCATGGCGCAGTTGTTTGGTCCGGTACCTGGCGGACTCGGTATTTCGGTGGTGTTTGTCGGTGCCCTGCTCGCCGCGACAACCGGCATCGTCGGTGCCACCGTGGTGGCGATGGGACTGATTTCCCTACCGGTGATGATGCGCAACAACTACTCGCATTCACTGGCGACCGGCACGATTGCAGCGTCGGGCACCCTGGGGCAAATCATTCCCCCCTCAATCGTCTTGATTATTCTCGCAGACCAGCTGGCCAGTGCCACAGATCAGGCCAGCACCGCACGCAAGGCGTTGTACAAGGTCGCGACTGGCGAGATTTCCATGCCGTCCGAATTCGACGTCAGCTCGACCAGCGCCGGCGAGATGTTCCTCGGGGCGTTCGTGCCCGGTCTGGTGCTTGTGGGTTTGTACATGGCCTACATTCTCATCTACGCGTTGTTGCGCCCGTCCAAGGCTCCCGCGGTCAAGTTCGAAGGCGCCTATGACAAAAAGTTCTTCGGTACCGTGCTGGGTACACTGGTACCACCGCTGACACTGATTTTCCTGGTGCTCGGTTCCATCATTACCGGTATCGCCACCGTCAACCAGGCCGGTGCGATCGGTGCTGCTGGTGCCTTGTTAATGGCTGGCTACAGGCTCAAACCAGGCAAGGGCTCCTACCGTCCAGCGATTCTTGCCGGCATTTCTCTGATCGCAATCGGAATACTGCTGGCCACCTTCGACAACAACATCAAGGATATAAAAACCGAGCGCGATCAACTGGGCATTCTGCTGTCGATCATCGCCGTCGCAGGGCTTCTGATCGCGTTGATCTGGAGCGGGATTCGCGTCCACCGCATTGAAAACACGCTGTACGACGTGATGATCGACACCGCCAAGACAACCTCGCTGGTGTTTATCATTCTGTTGGGTGCCGCCATGTTGACCGCCGCGTTTCGGGCGTTCGGCGGCGAGGAACTGGTACGCGACTACCTCAACAGTCTACCCGGTGGATTCTGGAGCAAATTCATCATCGTGATGGCGGTGATTTTCGTCCTCGGGTTCTTTCTCGATTTCATCGAAATTGCCGTGGTAGTCGTGCCGATCGTAGCGCCCATATTGCTCGCCGATCCTTCGGCCAACATCACCGCTGTGTGGCTGGGCGTGATGATCGGTTTGAATATCCAGACATCCTTCCTGACACCGCCTTTCGGATTTGCACTGTTCTATATGCGCGGCGTGGCGCCGGCAATCGTCAAGACGGTATCCATGTACAAGGGCGTTATCGTCTTTATCCTCCTGCAGTTGGGGGCACTCGCGATCGTCGGCTACTACCCGCAGTTGGTCAACTATCTGCCCAAGCGCATGTCACTAACCTCTGATACGGCACCACCGCCACGAAACCCGAAGTTGCAGCATTGCCTCGAAAATTATGTATCTGAGCAGTTTGCACGCAACGCTGATCAGATCACCCGCGCGATTGATAGCACGCGCACGCTCGACTTCAGCGTATTGCCAGATAAGCTGGCCAAATCTGTGACCGAAAGCTTCGATCACGCCGGTAACTCCATTGCCTTGCTGGCGACCGCCGAAGATGCCGCAGCAGCACTGGATACCGGATCGATCAGCTATCGACCGCTGCACCGAACCGTTCGCGATATTCAACTGGAAGTCAAACAGATCGATACCGAACTGGCCGAACTCAAAACCCGGGCGGGCCGCCTGAATAATCCGGAACAGCAGGATGCGCGCACCCGGCTTGAAAACAGAATGACACAACTGGCTAGCGAAAAAGAAAACATGCTGGCGACTGTTCCCTCTCAATGGGAGGACGCCCAGGCCGAGTTTGAAGAACTGCGCAAGGCCGAGCGTAAAGCCAGACTCGATTACCGCAAAGCGGCTGACAAAGGCTACTCGCCAATCGTAAAACTGCAGGAGCAGCTCGCCGCTACCGCAGACATGAAAGCACTGGATGGCGAGCTTGAGGCACTCGTGAGTCAAATAGAAAATACCGAGCCGGCCGAAGCCATAAGTGCAATTGAAGTGCTGAGCGCGAAATTTTCAGATATTGCCGGCGCCTCGAAGATCAAGACCGGACTGTCGAAAGCCAGACGTGCCCTGAAAGCCAAAAAACCAAGCGTTGAAAAGGCACTCAAGCAAGTGGCTGCTGCGCAGCAGGAATACGATGAGCAAATGCAGTGGCGCGGCGCTGCAGAGTCGGAAATCGCCAGCAGTATTGCTCAGTATGAAAGCACGATTCGCACGACCATCGGCGCCCGACAACAATCCAAACTGAGCCGAGAGCAGGCGCTATACGTGGCCGCTTGTGACGCAGGTCATCGCGATATCTCGTTGAATTTCTGACCGATAGTTTGTAAGAAACAAAGCGCAGACACTTGTCTGTGCCGGGTCGGGCATAGAGCCTGAAAGTCAGTCTCGACGCCTGATTTGAGCGCCGATCCAATACGCTGGTGAGCGCGTTTGCCGTGAGGATGCGATCAAAGCGAAACGGTCGCCGCGCGCAATTGCTCCCGAACGCTCAGATACTATACCGGACCCCATTCGATATGAACTGAAAGGCCATGGCATTGCCTGTCTATTGACATTCTGTCCCTGGCAGACAGCAATGCTGCCCGACCGCTCTGCCTCAAGTGGTTTGCCTCAGGCGGTCTGGGCCAACGGTTTTTTAGCCAGCAGTTTCAGCGCATTGACCGCTCGCTTGTTGCCAAGCTTTGCAGCCTGCTCGTATGAAGCGCGCGCTTCGCCCAGGTCGCGGTTGAGGCCCCAGCCATTCGCCTGCATGACACCAAGGTTGTAGAGGGCTCGATCATCACCTTGTGCCGCAGACTGCTTGAGCCAATGAATCGCGGTGGCATAGTTTTTCTCAACGCCACGGCCATGTGCAAAACGCAGCCCGAGATTGAGCTGTGCTTTGCTGTTGCCGCGCTCTGCAGCGCGGTGATGCCACTCGACTGCGGTTTGCACATCTCGCTCTATACCGACGCCGCTTTCATACATGCGGCCAAGATTATACTGGGCGGCTGCATTATCCTGATCGGCAGCCATACGAAACCAGTACACCGCCTGATAGACGTCTTTCGTCACCCCCAGCCCAAGCGCATAGCCAATGCCTACATCCAGTTGCGCATGAGGGTAGCCGGCTTCAGCAGATTGTCGGAACAAACGCATCGCCGCTGTGTAATTCTGCTCGCCCGCCACGCCGTTCACGTGGCAAATGCCCAGATCAAACTGCGAGGCGGCGTGACCACGATCCGATGCAATTCGAAACCAGCGCAGTGCCTCAACATTGCTCTGTTCGACCATATTGCCGGTGAGATACATCTTTGCCAGCATTGCCTGAGCGTGTAAGTCGCCTCGTCCGGCAGCAAGGTGGAACCATTTCACCGCCTCGGATTTACTTTTCACCACACCGTGGCCATGCGCATAACACACGCCGAGGTCAAACTGTGCCACCACATGACCCCTCTCGGCCGCGGCACGATAGTAGCTGACGGCGGCCTGCATGTTGCTCGGCACACCATAGCCTGCCGCGTACATATATCCTAAAAATCCCTGCGCGCTGGCGTTGCCACAATCGGCCGCCTGCTGGAACAACCTGGCGGCCGCCGGGTAGTTCTGCGCGACCCGCTGACCATCGAAATACATGGTGCCAAGAAACAGCAAGGCCCATTCGTTGTTCTGCTCAGAGTTGCTGTGCTCGGCGTTTTCGTGAATCCAGTTGATGCTGCGATCAAAGTACGCATCGCGCTCTTCCTCACTAATATGCGTATCGCAAAACAAGGCGAGTGCCGCACTGGCGGGCAAATATTCCTGCGCTGCTGCCAGCAACAACAGCTCTACTGCTGCCGGCTCATCCATCTCTTCATTTTCTGAACCGCGGCGCATCTGCATCGCACGTTCAAACAGATCAGCCGCCGATGGTTTTTCGATCAGCGTGAGTTCCCCTCCGCCCGGCAGAGGCTTGGTTCTTCTTCGTTGTTTTCTGGCGCGGGCCTGCTGCAGACTATTTTCGTGATTATCACTCATTGCGGTCACTCACAGTCGGGACTGAACGACGGATTAAGCCTCACTATAACGCGGGATTCCACCGATCAGATTCAAGTTCTCCAGGCTGTATAAACACAGGCTGACCAGGTCTATTGTCACCGGGCGACAAGCGGTCTATCGATCTGATTCTCAAGAGTGAATTCAACACCACCGCCAACGCCCTGGTATCTGAACCGTTCGGTTTACTTGCGGCGTCCCTGCAGCACGCGATCCAGAATCATCGCGCAGAAAAGGATGGCAAAACCCGCCAGTATGCCCTGGCCTACCGACGCATACTGCAGGGCCTCGAGCACATCTTCGCCCAACCCCTTGGCGCCAATCAGGGATGCCACCACCACCATCGCAAGACTCAGCATGATGGTCTGATTGACGCCGGCCAATATCGATGGTGCCGCGAGCGGCAAATCGACCCGCGACAGCAGATACCACTTGGATGCACCGTAAGCGATAGCCGCCTCGCGGATATCTTCCGGTACACCACGCAAGCCAAGTACTGTAAGCCGAACCACTGGCGTGCCGCCAAAGATCATTGTGGTAACAATTGCCGCTGGTTTCCCCGTGCCGAAAAAGGCAATGACCGGAATCATGAAAACGAATGCCGGCATAGTCTGCATAAAATCCATGATCGGGCGAATGACTGCGTATAACCGTGGGCGCCGGGCGCAGAACATACCCAGTGGAATACCGATAGCAATACTGATACAGGCTGCAGTACCCAGCAGCGCCAGTGTGGTCATGGCTTTTTCCCAAAACCCCAACAAGCCCATATACGCCAGAAAGGCGCCAGAGTAGATCGCCGCACGGGTACCCGCGGCAAGACCGGTCAGTAAAATGATGAAACTGGCAATCACGATCCACGGCGTTTGCACAAAAAGCACTTCCAGGCCATCCAGAATTGTACGAATGCCGAAGGCGATACCGTCAAACACGAACTCGCCCTTCAATGACAGCGTGTTGAAAAACTGCTTGACCCAGGCAATGGCAGTAAGCCTTATCTCAGGCTGGGTTGGAAAATCGGACAACAGCGGAATCGCACCAGGAAAGACAAAGTGGATCACGCTGGCCAGTGTCACCAACACCACAAAGCCCGTACTGATCAGCGTTCGACGAAAGTTTGTTCCGGCCCCCAGGGTGCGATCGGAGAGCCAGTCGGAGTAGCGGCGTTCGAGTACCTGATTGGCAATCAGCCCCTCAAACAGTTTCACTGCCAGCAACATCGCGACGCCAAAACCTGCGACCGACCAGGCGGATGCTTCAAGCTGTTGCACTTCCAGCTGGATTTCTGCGATGCCATTTTCCAGCGACTCGATCGTGCGCCGAAAAACGTCGACATTAGATGCGTTCTTGTCTATCGCCGCCTGCAGTTGCTGACGACGAAAATCGAGTGTCCCCTCAATCTGACCGATTCGAGCACGGGCCTCTGCCGCCAGATCGCCAAAGGCGCCACGGCAAATCTGGATCAGCGCAAAGACTTCGAGGATCAGCAGTGGCAATCCCCATCGCCACAGATCCCGCATGCCAAACCAGATTGGCCCCAACACGGCGGCCGCCAAATTAAATGACCAGCTCCATCCCGAGCGGCTGCCAATTTTTCTAAACTGCTGTTGGTAATAGACTGCGTGATGACCAGCGAACTCACCGATCAGTGGATCGACATCGGTGGCATCAATGGGCGGCTTGTTTTCAGTCACAGAGGTGATGCGGAAGGTAGGAGGCAAAGGCAATCGTTGGACAGACCTGATCCGGCGGCGGCAAACCATGCCGCCGGGAAATCAATGTTGCGGCCGGGAGTCTGCACGGTAGAAG
>CAZYDV010000194.1:0-11556 GCA_964646405.1 uncultured Granulosicoccaceae bacterium
GTGTACTCGGTACCCTCAAATAGTTCACACAGTGATGCGAACTCTGCGACGGCGGTTTCGGCCATGTCCAGGTAGTCCGATTCCTGTGCCAGCGCGAGCAGTGCCGATGCACGGTTGGCGGTCACCATCGCCCAGATCAAAGGAAGGCTGTCGCGATTCAGTACTTTCAACGCCGCCTCGTAGACCGGAATCGAAGCCTCCAGAGAGCCGATGTCCTCTTCGTGCTCGCCCAGCCCCTGCATGGCGGCGGCGACATTGTTCTGCGTGATCGCCCAGGCCAATGGATTCTTATCCTGTGTGCGCTCGCCCAGGGCATTGCGAAACGCCACCAGCGACTGTTCCAGCGTACGCGCGCCGCGACGCTGTGCACCGAGTTGATACAACACGGTGCCCAGGCTGCACAGCGCGGCCGACCAATCTTGCGGGTACGTGTCGCGCGGTAGCTGAGTCGCCGCCTGGGTGTAGGTCTGGTGCGCGCGTTTGAGCAGCGAGTTGTCGTCCTCGAGCTGCCCGAGTGTGTGCAGCACCACGCCCAGATTGTAGGTTGTACGCGCCCAGTCCACCGGCGCATTGTCCTGCGTACGTAACTCCAGCGCCTGATCGTAAGACAAGCTCGCCTGTTCCAGCCAGTGCACACTGCCGCTGCGCTGACCGATAAACCCCATCACATCGCCGATGTTGTGATGAATGGCCGCGAGCCTGACCGGGTCTTCCTCTCGCGTGGTCATCATCTGCATGCCCTGAAAGAGCTCGATCGACTGCTGAAACACGTGTGCGCCACCCAGACGCAACTCGCGCCGGTCAGCCGCATCCTGCAAGGTCGACTGCGCATTGGCCCACTCGATCAGATTGGGCTTGTTCAACGCCAAAGCGAACACGGTATTTTCGAAACGTTCAACAGCCTGACCCAGTGCGCGATAGACCGGAGACTCGGGATCGACGACGTCGAGAATCCCGCGCCCATGGTTCTGATAACGCCACTGGAATGAGCCACCCAGTCCGGGTGTCAGCAGCGTTTCGGCATAGAGGTGCGCAGGCAAAAGTGGGCGCCTAGTGAATCGGCTTGACGCGCTGATCAGCGCCGACAATGTCAGCGATATCAGGTTCCTGAAGCACAGGCCCGCCTTGCTCCAGCTCTTCAGCGGTGGCATCGCGCACCGTTAGAATCTCAAGTTTGAACACGACCTCGCGCCCGCACAGAGGATTGTTGCCATCGATGGTGACGGATTGATCGTCGACGCGGGTGACGAGAAAGCTCTTGGTGTTGCCACTCTCGCTCTCCATCAACACCGAGGTGCCAACGGTGCGATATTCCTCAGGTACGTTTTCAATGCGATCGGTGAACACCAGCGATTCGTCGCGAGGACCAAACACCTCGTTGCAGTCGATCGGCACCTCGATCACATCGCCGGGCAGCTTACCCTCGAGTTCCGCGGTTACCGGCGGCGCGAGCACCTCGCTGACGCCGTGTACATAGCCAATCGGGAACTCGACCTCAGTCAGTACACTGTTGGTTTTCGGGTCGATGACCTTGTAGGTCAACTCAACCAGCTTGCCATCGCCAATCGGGTCTTCCATCGTGCTGTTATCCATTGCGAACCCCTAGAAAATCGATGCGCCGAAAATTTTAACTTCACCATCCTTGTCGTCTTTTTCATAGCCGAGCACCATGCGCCCCAGCCACTCGCCTTCTTTTTTGGTGCTGCGCACGCGGTAAAGTACGGTGACATGCTGACCACGACGGATCAGCCCGAGGTAGTCGTATTTGGAGTCGAGGCTGCGGGTCAGCTCACTCTTGGCAAACTGCTTGCCGATCTCGATCTCGTTCAGACCGAACAGCAACTCATAGGAAAACTTACGGATAAACTTGCCGTACTCGCCTTCGTTCGAGTAGCGAATCAGGTCTTCCCACATCGGGTGGGCAACGGCGAGGATCTCCTCGTCTGTCTTCTCGATGATATTCATGCGGTTGGTCTCGATCTGTCCTGGCCGCCGTCTGGCAGGCGCGGATCGGATGGCGGTGCGGTAGCGGGTGCGACAGACAGCACGGGACGCTGCCGCGCCGTGGACACCAGTCTGCCTGCAGTGCCCGTCAATATAGCTGACTGCCGGCGTGCCCGGCAGCCAGCGCCCGATCGGGATCAGGCGGCGTTTTCGTCTTTCTTGTCGACGTCAACCAGATGGTAGAGCGGTGCTTTTTCCATCGTGTATTCACCGGTCTGGGGATCGCGGCGCGAGACAGTCAGCACGTGCCAGTTGGCATCGTCGAGCTTCATGTAGTCACCGCGATAGTAGTAACCCGGCCAGCGCGTCTCCTTGCGGAACAGCGTGTGTTGGACCACGGCCTCTGACGTCAATTGGCGATGCTTGATCTCCCACGCGCGCAGCAGCTCATGAATATCTTCAGCAGCCACTTTTTCCAGATCTTCTTCCAACAACTTGAGCTTCTTCAGACCGATGTTCAAAAGCTTTTCGTTGGTCATGTAGCTGACCGTCACGCCACCCGCGTACTCGTCCATCAGCTTTTGCAGACGATCGAGCGCCTGCCGCGGGTTGATGTAGTGCGGGTTGACCGAGCCTGCAGTGATCTCGTTGCGATAGATCCGGTAGGTTTCCATCGGCTTGTAGATCTCTTCGCGACGGCGCTCGATCTGCTCATCGGATACCCGAATGCCGTCGGCCTTGCCATCGTCGATGTACTGACAGGCAGCCTTGGCTGCAATCCGTCCCTCGGTAAACGAGCCGGACGAGAACGCGTGCGGCGTACCGCCGACGGCGTCACCGGCACCGAACAACCCCTCAACAGTAGTCATGCGGTTGTAGCCCCAATAGTACTCGGGCGGCGACAAATCCGACGGGCCGGAACACCAGGCGCCACAACCAGTCGCATGCGAGCCCATGACATAGGGCTCTGAGGTGGTCAGCTCGGGGTTTTCGTATTTTGGATCGACGTCGGTAGACGCCCACAACACCGCCTGCCCCACTGTCATACCCAGAAAGTTATGCCAGCCGATCTCTTCCAGGTGCGGATCCTGAAAGGCTTCCATCGTGACCATGTGGATCGGACCGCGGCCGGCGTTGACCTCTTGAATGAACGCGTGGTTGCGCAGGCAGGTTGGAATCGGGCGGTGCGTCAGGTGCGAGACCTCGGGATCGAGATACTCCTTGCCGACGATCTCCTGCAGCGAATCCCACCATTTTGACTCGTACTCTTCGCCCATACCGTTCTGGGTATAGGTTTTCAGGTGCAGAAAGTAGGCGCCGACCGGACCATAGCCGTCTTTGAAACGTGCCAGAACGATGCGGTTTTCCATTTGCGTCATCTTTGCACCGGCGCCGATCAAAAGCCCGTAGGCCGATCCGGAAGACCAGGGTGCGTACCAGACGCGACCGGCGCCCTCGCCGACCGAACGCGGCTTGAAGATGTTCGAGGCACCACCAGCCGAGACGATGACCGCCTTGGACTTGAACACATGGTAGTTGCCCGTGCGAACGTTGAAACCCACGGCTCCGGCGACGCGGTTTTCTTTGGCATCGTCCATCAACAGGTGCGTGACACAGATGCGGTTGAAGACTTTATCGGCAGACTTTTTGGCCGCATCGGCAACGATCGGCTTGTAGGATTCACCGTGGATCATGATCTGCCAGCGCCCTTCGCGCTGGTAGTTACCGGACTTGGGATCCTTCATCAATGGCAGGCCCCACTCTTCGAACTGGTGCACCGTTGAATCGACGTGGCGCGCCATATCAAACAGCAAATCCTCGCGCACCATGCCCATCAGATCGATGCGTGCGTAGCGTACGTGATCTTCCGGGTTGTTCTCGCCAAAACGGGTGCCCATGTAGCAGTTGATCGCGTACAGCCCCTGCGCAACCGCGCCGGAGCGATCGATGTTCGCCTTCTCGGCGATGACGATCTTTTTGTCCTGCCCCCAGTAGCGCGCTTCGAAGGCCGCACCGGTTCCACCCAGGCCTGCCCCACAGACCAGGATGTCGATGTCATCCTCAATGACGGTTTCGTAGCTCATCAGTAGCTAACCCCTTCCTTCATTTTCAGACCGTTGGATTCGAGCGTATGGATATCGCCCTCGTCGAAGCGGATGTATTTCGGCTCGTTGAACAGCAACTGGCTGTCGCGCTGTTCTTTGCTTGGCGCTGGCACTTCACGCAGTTGCGGTGTGCCACTGCCCCAGGGTTTGGTGGTGATCGGTGCCAGCAGATCCATGTCCTTTTCGCCATTGCGAAACTTGATGCGCCAGGCGATAACACCTTTCTCTTCATCGCGTTTGACGCGAACCGAATGCCCGAGCGGCGCGAAGTCGGCGTAGCCACGCACATCGATTGCCTGGTGCGGGCAGGCCTTCACGCAGGAGTAGCACTCCCAGCACATGTTGGGCTCAATGTTGTAGGCACGGCGAGTGGTCTTATCGATGTGCATGATGTCTGACGGGCAAATATCCACACAGTGGCCGCAACCGTCACAACGGGTCATCTTTACAAAAGTTGGCATAGGAAATCTCCGTAACTTGGGCAGTCAGTTAGTAGTGACGCGGGGCTTCAGCTTTGATGCCGAGCCCCATGTTTGGCGGATTGGTGCCCATGTAGGTGGGAATGTCGGGAAATTTGGCCTGGACTTCAGGATCCGACAGGTCGTAATCGGCCGGCAAATTTTCGTTGGAACCATCCGCCTGTGCGACTTTCTTCTGAAATGCCGCTGCGGGCTTAAAGAACATATGGGCGAATTTCGACCAGTAAACCGTGCCAAACAAAACCGTCGTGCCGACGACGAACAGGACGAAGAAAAAACCCGCCACACCGCCGCCGATCAACTGCGTAAACGACCACAGCAGGCCGAATGTCGCCATTGCCAGCAAACCCAGAATGAACAGATCGCCGCGACCGTTGAACTGATTCCACTTAACGCCTTCGGCAGCGACATCAACGCGAATCGAGAACCAGAACCAGTAGCCACCAAAACACAACGACAGCGCACCGAGGTGCCACAACAGGTTAATCAGTACCGGTGATTCAGCGTTTTGTGGATAGGAAAAAATGAGAATCGCCGAGGTGACGACAAACACAATAAACCCATACATCGTGCACAGGTGCGACAGGCGCCGGCGGCTGTTGCAGAATTCGGATGAGGTCAGCACCTCGTTGGCGACGGTCTTGATTGCGAGCCCGGCCTTCTTGCCTCCCCCCACCTTGCGTTTGGCTTCGTTTTGCGCCTTTTTCGAGTTCTCGAAGAAGTACTTGGCACTCTGCTTGTGCATGATGTCCAGAATCGTGCCGCCGATGACCAAAAGTATCATCAGAACGACATAGCCCTGCATCACCGCAGGCGTAATGAACGCCGGGACCTCGGCGAACGGGTTGTTGATTAGCATTAGGCTGAATCCTTCGGAGTTTGCTGACAATAGCCGGTGAGAACCTCGACGAAGTGAGATTCGAGCTGACCGGGGATTAAGGTTTCGGAGGTCTTATCGTCGCAGGTACAGTCGACCCAAACAACATAGCTTTAAGCATATGGCTTGAAGGCTATAATTATAGGGCAAGAACCGCCGCACACAGGGCGCGGTTGACGGCGTGGCCAGACCCGCTGCTACCACGACGAATACTAGCGCTTGTGGCCAGTCGGCAGCAGTACCAGTCCCGAGGGCGCGTGTTGGGCCAGATGCCAGCCCCGGTGACGGCCCCCTGTGCGTGTCAACGTGCAGATTCCGGTGATAAAAAGCTGATTTTTATTCTGTTTGCGCGTTCAACCGCGGGGGTGTCCTGTCGCACCGCTTGGCTGGATCAGGTGCGAGGCCACCTGATCCACCTTGCCGACCCGTTAAAGTACCCGACAACTTCTATGATTCTCCCAGCCCCAACCATCGCCGTCGGGGTCCGTGGCGGCTGACGCGCATTGGGGAACCTGCGACTCGGGTGACGATGCAGCGACACAGCTACGGCCATTTTCCCAGCCCCATCCATCGCCATCACTATCGCTGTCAGTCGACTGACACTGAGGATGTCCGTTATCTACTGGCTCAGGTGAGACGACCGGCAGCCCGTCGACCACGCGGCAGCTTGCCTCGTTCTCCCATCCCCAGCCATCGCCATCCGCATCACTGACTGCCGAGGCACACTGTGGCGGATCATCGTGTGCGGGTTCACTGGAGACCAGACAATCAAGGTCAATTGCCGCTTGCAGGTCGCCGACCGGAAAACAGCTTTCGCTCGGCAGCTTACTGGGCACATAGCGATCGAGCCAACTGTCATACAAGCCCTCTTCCAGAAAGGCTATGAGGTCGTCGATCTCGGCATCGGCCAGGCCCAGTGGCACAAAGCGATCGGACAGATTATCGATCGCGGCCGGGTTCTGGGCGATAGCGGCGTTCTTGTACATCACCACCTCTCGCACCGAACGGAATGACGCGCCATGCCCGAAGACATTGCTGTCGGCGAGATTGTAGAGCGGCGGAATCTTGAATTTGTAGTTGTCGGAAGCGTCGCCCGTAAACCCACCCCGTCCCCGCTTTGTCGCCTCATCAATCGCGCCGTGAACGCGAGGGTCTGACGGATTGAGATCAGCGAACCCGATGGCAAAAAACAGCTCATCGGCCGAGGCTCCGGCAACAGAACTCAATGCCGGGCCGGTGTGGCAGGCAACGCAGTCGGCTTTGCCGAAAAACAATAGCGCGCCTCGCAACTGCTGTGCGGTCATCGCGCCTTGCTCACCTGAGAGCCATTTTTGAAACGGTGCGAGATTACTCACCACGGTTCGCTCGTAGGCGGCAATCGCCTTGGCCGCCCCGAGCGCGGCATCGGTTACCACCGTGCCGTTGTCGGGAATGGTGCCGGTAACACCGCCGGGAAATGCGCGTTCATACAGATACCGATATTCACTGTTACTTTGCAGCACAGATCCGCTGTCGAACAGCAATCGATGAACGTTAGTGCCTGCCAGTACCTGAGTTTCGAGCCCATCCAAACCGAACGTATTGGCCTTGATGGGGGGCGGGCCGGCGCCATCGACGCCGGGTACAGCCGAATTGACGCCGCCCGGCACATTGCCAAACGAGCCATTCCACAACATCGGCCCCTGCCACGCGCTGTTCAGTATGGTTGGCGATGCTATCGGCTGCAGATCGGGCAGCAGGCGATCTCCAGCCGGCGCCGTTGCGTCGAGTCCGTCGGCCAGCACACGCGCCTCACCGGCCATCCCAAAGCCAACACCACCATCGCCGATGCCCTGCGGAATGCCGGACTTAAAGCCAGCCGCCACGTGATGGCAGGACGCGCAGGAAAAGGTTTGCTGGCGATCCGGATCGGTTCCCTGTGTGCCGGTGGCCGGATCGTGAAACAGCAATTTGCCCAAACGCACTTTTTCGCGGGTAATCGGGTTCGACGGGTCTTGGGGAATCTTGTCAAAATCGTTGTTGTCAGGCAGCCGGAAAGCCTCTAGCCCCTGGTCGCCAGCCACGGCATTGACGCGGCTTTCAAGCGCTGCGGACAAAGCCTGCACATCGTTGGAGGTCGCGCCTGTCAGCCCGGGTGTCAGTATTGCCAGTGCGGCGCCCACTAAGATAACGCGCCCGGCCTGGCGACGGTGAAGAGCCGTCGCCGGACATTCATTGCTGCTTTTGAATAAATTAGTCACCATAAATCCCCTGGTTAGTAATCCTTCCCTTGATCAGTGACGCTCTCAAACTTCGTCACTTCATCGTTGCCGCTCCATCTTAACCAGCCTAGTTGATTCCACATCGCCCATCTGCACTAAATCACCACATTTATTGGGTATTAACACTCGAATTGACTACAGCGGTCCGGGTTAGCGCCTCTAACCCTGAAGGCTCTGTCTGCGCGATTGCGGCAGCCGATTGTCGTTTCCGCCATAATCAGACACCACCTGCACAACCACGACGCCATGAAGACACCACCCACCAATGCCACCTGGCTGAGCCAGGTCGAAGAAGAGACCCTCGAGCCCGAACTGCCGATCTGCGATCCGCACCATCATTTATGGGAATTTCGCGACGAGCGCGTTGCCCACCGATATTTACTGGATGAAATACTCGCCGACGTCTACTGCGGCCATAACGTGGTATCCACCGTGTTTATCGAGTGCGGTTCGATGTACCGCACAGACGGGCCAGAGCCGCATCGGGTGGTGGGCGAGACCGAATTCGTCAATGGCATCGCGGCAATGAGTGCGTCAGGACTGTACGGGCCTTGTCAGGTCGCAGCCGGCATTGTCGGCACCGTGCAGCTTGAAAACGACGCCGGCGTGGTAGGTGATGTGCTTGATGCGCACATTGCCGCGGGCGGCGGGCGATTTCGAGGCATTCGAACCCAGGCATCCTGGGATCCGGCCGGGGTCGAGCACGGCGGCAGAAATGTCGTTGGCCCCAACCGATTCCAAAATGCCGACTTTCGTCGCGGTTTCGCCGAACTCACCTCGAGAAACCTGAGTTTCGAAGCCTGGTGCTATCACCCGCAAGTGCCGCAGGTCACTGAGCTCGCACGCGCTTATCCGGACGTCACGATCATACTTGATCACTTTGGCGGACCACTGGGCAATGGCCAGTACGGCGAGCAGATGGATGCTATCTACACGCAGTGGCAACGCGATATCAGCGAACTGGCGCTGTGTGAAAACGTCTACGCCAAACTCGGCGGCATCGCCATGGAACTCAACGGCTTCAACTGGCACCTGCAGCCCTCACCGCCCGACAGCACAGCACTGATGGAGCGAACCCGTCGCTACTACGAATTCACCATCGAAAAATTCGGCGTCGAGCGCTGCATGTTCGAATCCAACTTTCCGGTCGACATGGTCAGCTGCAGCTACAACGTGCTGTGGAATTCCTTTAAGCAACTAACGGCAGGCTACAGCGCCAGCGAGAAGGCAGCGCTGTATCACGACAACGCCGTCCGGGTGTATCGCTTGACCACATAGCACTGATGTACCGAGTACTCACGGCTGTGCAGCGCTATCAATACACCGTATTGACTCCAATATTTCAAAGGAAAATCAACGAGTTAACAATATTTTTCCATTCTATCAACTATCGTCATATAGCTGTCATATTAGGCCCATAGGATTCTCACCATCGAAGCTTAAGTCCATTTCATCCACTTCTACAGCTTGAATCCATCACACAGGTGCAGGACATGAAACTACTAACCGCTACCCTCGCCAGCAGTCTGCTGATCGCAGGCAGCGTCGCCAACGCGCAATCTGCTCGAGACCAGATCAGCATCGTCGGCTCCTCCACTGTCTACCCGTTCGCCACCGTCGTTGCAGAGCGCTTCGGACAGACCACCGATTTTAAAACGCCGAAAATCGAATCGACCGGTTCTGGCGGCGGCATGAAGCTATTCTGCGCGGGCGTGGGCGTCGAGCACCCGGATATCACCAACTCATCGCGCCGCATCAAACAGAGCGAGTTCGATCAATGCCAGGCAAACGGCGTCAAAGACGTACTTGAAGTACTGATCGGCTACGATGGCATTGCGATCGCCAACGCCGTTGGCTCAGAACAGCTGGAACTCAGCCGTCGCGACATCTACCTCGCTCTGGCCAAAAAAGTGCCGAACAGCGACGGATCTGAAACCTTCATCGATAACCCCTACAACAATTGGTCAGACGTCAACCCGGACCTGCCGAATTCATCGATCGAAGTCATGGGTCCTCCTCCGACGTCCGGCACCCGTGACGCATTCGCGGAACTGGCACTAGAGGGGGGCTGCAAGACTTTTCCATGGATCAAGGCACTGGCAAAATCTGACAAAAACCAGTTCAAAGAGGCATGCCACACCGTCCGCGAAGACGGCGCCTACATCGAAGCCGGTGAAAACGACAACCTGATCGTGCAAAAACTGGAATCTAATCCGAATGCACTGGGTATTTTTGGCTACAGCTTTCTGGAACAAAACGAAGAAAAAGTCCAGGGCTCGATCATCGATGGCCACGAGCCGACCTTTGAATCCATTGCCGATGGTGAATATCCGGTTTCACGCCCGCTTTACTTCTACGTGAAAATGGCACACGAAGGCATTATCCCTGGCATCGGCGACTACCTCACCGAGTTCACACTGGAGTCAACCTGGGGTGAAGACGGTTATCTGGCCGACCGGGGTATGATTCCGCTGGGTGACGATGAGCGCGCCGAAGTAGGTGGTGCCGTAGCAAACCGTACACCGTTGAGTATGGAGTAATAGAGACCAGCGAGTCTGCAATAGCGATCCACTGAAGGGGCGGCATTGCCGCCCCTTTCTTTTTTGTGGAAAGGCGTTTTTACAACACCGGGTAAGAACCTTTTTCATCATGCGTCTCGGTACCGACCAGAGCCGGATTGAATACGCAGACGATGCGCATGTCGGTAGTCGCATCGAGACGATGAAGATCGTTTTTATCCAGCGTGTACATAGTACCGGGCGCCAGCTCATGTACCTGGCCGCTGGCAAGGTCGGTGACCGTACCAGTCCCTTCGATGATCAGATTTGCCTCCAGATGATTGAGATACTGCATCTGCTGCGACTGGCCAGCCGCGACCGTCGTCTGGGTAAGCGTGAAGCCGACCGCGTCCTCGCGCAGCAGATAGCGAGCGCTGGTCCAGACCCCGGGTTTTTCGGCATAACTGCCACGCGCTTTCAGGTCGTCCAGAGTGCGAACAATCATTTTTTTCATCCTCATCGCCAAAATTAAGCCCCGTCGGGGCAGCCGGGTGATTAGGTTACACTCGCTCGATGCAAACCTATACCCACTTTCTACTCGCCGTCGCGCTGCGTAAACCACTTTCCCGAATCTCCCAACGTTTCAATCTGCCCCCGTTTCGACTCTCAGCCCTGATGACAGGCTCTGTGCTACCCGATCTGCCGTTGATACTAACCACGCTGGTCTGTATGGCGATCGACACCTATCGAGGCATACCACTGCCCTCGCCCGACTCACCGCCCTCAGCCAGTGTCACCATGCAGCTCTTTCGCGAATGGTTTTTTGAAAACCCGTTCGTGATCGCCGGTCACAATCTGTTTCACGGCCCCACCTGCGTGGCGTTGTTACTGCTGTTCTCACTTTGGATGTGGCGAAGAGGTTCAACGGCGGGCGGCTGGTTCAGCTGGGTACTCATTAGCTGCCTGATACACACTACACTCGATATCCCCGTCCATCACGACGACGGACCGCTGCTGTTGTTTCCGTTTAACTGGGATATCCGCTACATCAGCCCGGTAAGCTACTGGGATCCCGCGCACCACGGCAGAGTGTTTGCGATCGTCGAACACATCGTCGCGATATTTCTATTGATCTTCGCACTGCGTGGCGTCACCGCCTGGCTGCAACGTCGTTTCAGATCTATTCGCGATACGCCGCTGCGCTAACAGACCCTTTTTAAAACACTTAAGGTCGCGGAGGACGCAGAGAAAAGCCCCTCACGACTTGTTCGCCCGACGGAGTCGGGCTCCCATGAAAAGCTCCGGTGGGACCCGGTCTCCGACCGCGGGACAATCATGGCGAAAGCAATGTCCGGCACCGAAAAACCGTAGGGTTGGTAAGCCCAGGCGCAC
>CAZYDV010000195.1:0-11499 GCA_964646405.1 uncultured Granulosicoccaceae bacterium
GGGAAATCGCGGCTTTCACACCGAATGGTACCGTCGCAGACAAGGATCTGAACGCTTGCCTGGCCTGCCACGCGCCGCTGACGAGCACCAACTTCGTGTTTTCCTACTCGCACCTGAAAAAGTAGCGCAGTGCACCCGACTGGCGACCAGCGACGTCGCCAGTCCGAACCATTCGGCGCTATTGCTCCACAGACAACGATTGCAGAAAGGCCACCAGATCATCGCGATCGCGCTCCGTCAGCGGCAGGGGTTTAAGTATCGCCTCGCCATTGCTGTGCAATCTGTCCGGGTTGATGTCTGCATAGGCATCGACCACATCGCGCAAGGTGGCCAGGCTGCCATCGTGCATATAGGGGGCGGTGGACACCAGGTTGCGTAGCGACGGGGTTCGCCATTGCCCGAAGTTACCCTGCACCAGTTTCACGCGGGTGGTCTTTCTAATCTCATTGGCAACACCGGTCCCATTAAATCGTCCGGCCAGGTTGTAGCGATCTTCGCGCACGCGCTGAATACCGGCGTATCGACCAGAATCCACCTGACCCACCGCGCTGAAAAACGGTCTGCCCGTATCGTGAAACTCCCGGTTGGAAAAATCGGGGCCAAAGTGGCAGACGTGACAATTCGCCCCACCGAGAAAGATCTTCAACCCTCGCTGTGCAGCCAGTGGATAGTCCGCTATCGCGTTGCCTTCGCCGCCTTTTAAAAGTGAAGTACGAAAGCGATCAAACGGTGTTGAGGCAGACGTCAGCGTGCGGGTGTAGGCTGCGATCGATTTGGCGGCAATCACCACCAGCGTTTCGTCATCCGGTTCGAGCTGCAATCCGGCACGGTTTAACGCGGAAGTAAAATAGTCGGTATTGCGCAATTGGTGGGCGATGGTATCGACGCTACCAGCCATTTCAATCGGTGAGAGCATCGGTCTGAGCGATGCCGCCCATAGACTGTCGGTACCGCCACCCCACCCAAACCAGCGCTGCAAACCGACATTGAAAAGCCCTTGCGTATTGCGCGTATGCAGGGCGGCCCCTTTAGCCAACGGGCGACCATCGGTAAAGGCCAGTTGCGCCCTGTGGCAATCGGCACAAGAGAGGTTTTTATCCGCAGACAAACCCCGTTCGGCAAACAGTTGCTCGCCTGCGCGCTCCGCCCACGCAAGCCCCGATAACTCATTACCCGGATCGGGGGCGGGCAACACCGGCCAGGGACCAAACGCCCGTAGCAGCGATCGCTCGGCTGCCGTGAACTGCGACGCCGGCGACGTTGCAACTGCAACCGATACGGCGATAAAGCACAGCGCGGCAAACGCGATGGAGGCACGAAACAACCGCGGCAACATTGGGCTACTGAACCACAAAATCCTGGGTCAGCAACGCGCGCCCGCCAGTTTTTTTGATGTCGACCCGCCATTGCCAGTCACCTGGCATATGCAGCAGCAGACCATCAAAGCGCAATTTCAATTGCGAATCGGTCTGCGCCAGTACGGTTTGCTCGGGGGTGTAATTCATGCCGTGCCCGTGTTTGGGCATGATTGCATCGAGTGTGGTGCCGCCATCGGCCACGTTTTCGCCACACAACGTCAGTTCCAGCGCGAACGGTTCGCTCACCTGTATCGGCGATAGCGGCATCAGTAAAGCAGCCAGTTCATCCGAGACGATCTCGGTACCGTGCGGCGCCAGCGAATGACAGCCGCCATCCGCCTTTGCGGAACGATTTTGCTGCCAGATCGGCATCAGTAAATCGTAGGCGTTTTTCCAGGCCACCTTCTCGGCAAGCTCAGCGGGCAACGCGGCCAGCCACTCTCGGGCGTGCTGCGCGTGTTCCGACACATAAAATATCCGTTCGGGCGTGTAGGTGTCGGTGCCGAGCATCAGGCGATCCGGAAACTGTTTGAACAGGGCAATCCACTCGTCACTGAGCCCACCGCTACCCACTTCTGAACGAAAGGCCAGATCAGCCCACAGCCGATCGTGTTTCGCGAGCATCGGCGCAATCTGGGCGGGTGAGTCAAAACCGGCATGTGCCCACAGCACTTTCACGTTCGGATTTTGCGCCAGCAGGTTATCGACCGCCTCTGCATCCGAGTGCGCGTGCAGCACCAGATTGTGCTCGTCGGCCAACGCCACCATACGGCGCGGAATCTCCAGATTCGCGTCATCGCCGTACAGGTGAAATTCTCCCAGGCTGGCATAGCGATGCCTGGCGAGTAGTTTCTCTACGTAGGCAAGCGCCTCGGGGTCGGTAAACCAGGTATTGAGTTCACCGCGCCTGCGATACGGGCGCAGCCCCGGAATGATCAGATCGGGCGCCAGATTTGACAGCAGTTGGGTCCCGTTGTCATCGGAGCTCGACACCAGCGCAAACTTCAGCCCGGCCGATCGCATAAGCTCGATCACGCGTTCGGGCGGTGTCATCTCAACCGAATCGTGACTGTAGTGCACGTGGACATCGGCGATAGGGATGGGCTGTTCGGCGTGGGCACACACCACTGTGAGCAGCAGGCCGGCACAAGCCCGCCGCAACAAACCAGAAAACCGTAGAGTATTTTTCATAAACTGGAAACGCACGAACGGGCGATTGGGTTGACCTGTGACAGGAATGATTGCCGGACTATAACAAACGCGCCTGCACGCTGGTGTGCGTTGCAGGCGCAATGGAATGACGCACGGCCAAATATCAGGCGACGGTCAGCAGAATGGGCCGGTTGGGGGTAACGACGATCGTGTGCTCGAATTGCGCAGACAAGTTTCCCTTGCCGGTTGCAAGCGTCCAGCCATCACCCGTTTCGCTCGCTACACGGCTGCGGGTCGACAGAAAGGGCTCAATCGCGATGACCTGTCCCTTCACCAGGGTGCGCTTGTCCGTTGGCAGGTAGGTGCCTCGAATCTCCTGCGGCTCCTCGTGCAGACTGCGCCCGACGCCGTGACCACAGAGATTCTCGATCACACGAAAGCGATTGCGCCTGGCCACGCGCTCGATGGTTTTGCCAATGCCGTTGACCGACCGGCCAGCACGGATGTAATCGCAGGCTTCGTCCAGCGCTGTGCGGGTGGCGTGCAGCAGGCGACTTTTAACCTGTGAACAGGGTGGTGTGACCAGCGTGCCGCCGGTGTCGGCAAAAAAACCGTTCTTCTCAGCCGAGACATCGATATTGACCACATCACCGGGATTGAGCACTCGCGACCCCGGAATTCCGTGCGCCGCCTCTTCGTTGACACTGATACAGGTATAACCTGGAAAGTCGTACATCTTCTTTGGCGCAGAGTTGGCCTCGTAATGATCCAGCAACTGCCGACCCAGCCGATCCAGTTCGAGCGTCGTCATCCCGGGTTCTGCGGCGTCCATCATTTGACGCAGCACCAGCGCCACAATCCGGCCAATCTCGCGCAGCGCACCCAGTTCGTTTTCAGTCTCAACGGTCATCGTCACCACTCCAGTCTAACGATCAATCGCAATTATCAATCCATGACACAGCCACCGGCAAGCCAACTCAATCGACTACAGCATCACCGCTCACCACAGGCCTGTGCAGAATACACCATAGACGTTATCACGCGCCGCATCACGACAGGTCAGGCAAAAGTTTTATCCCCGATAGCACTTATAGCAATTCCCCGGACGAGCGCGGATCTATTGAATAAGGATACACCTTAGCGATGAACCCCGGCTGTGACTGCACGCGCTTGACCCACTGCTCTATGTGCGGGTAAGCCCGCAACGGACAACCGGCTTCATCAGCCAGGTGCACATAGGCGAACACTGACATATCAGCGATTGTGTAGGCATCACTGGCCAAAAACCGCTTACCTGACAGTTCATTGTCCAATATAGCCAAAGTCTTTTCGGCACCGGCGCACTTTTGCTGCAGGATCTCCTGCGAGCGGTATTTATCTTTGCCGGTCATTTTCCAGTGGCGCAATGTCGCGACAGTCGACTGGACCTGCTCCGCCTCGAACAACAACCATTGAACAATTTTGGCTCGAATAAAATCGTCCGCCGGATACCACTCACTACCACTGGCCAGAAAGACAAGTATCGCGTTGGATTCTGCCAGCACCCTGCCGTCTTCGAGCGCCAGTGCCGGTACCGCGCCAGTCGGACTGATGCGCCTGAAATCATCGCGCTGCCCCTCGCCTTCGAAAATACTGATGTACACCGATTGATAGTCCAGCTGCAGATGATTAAGTAACAGCCTTACCTTGTAGGCGTTCTGTGAGGGCAGATAGTCATAGAGTTTCAACATGTCTTGCTTCACGTTTGTGAGAGGAAGACTCATGTTACCGGCGACGTGATAAATGGCATTACGAAAACTTGCGCAGTGAACACCCGAGAACCAGCAAGCGATGAGGCTTTTCAGGGTGACATTGACATCTATACCGATACAGACAATAGTGTTTCGAGTAAGCCATTGAAATGCGCAAGACCTCCCCGCTGCACGCCACAGCAGGCCAACATTCAGAACCCGATTCAACACAGAGAACATCCCATGGCTGATACGGCATTTGACCCCGGCCCTTTTATTCGAGAGGCCAAGGCAAAGCTCACCGCTAGCAACAACGTTAAACAACACTTTGGGCACGTGCGAGACACGCTGCGACGCTCGGTTGACAAGGTGGTCGATCAACACGCTGCCACCGGCCTGGTCACCCCTGAGATCAGCTATCAGGCAGTGCGGGATAACAAAGTCTCCGTTGCAGATCGCGCGGCGATTCGAGAGCGCGGATGTGTGATCATTCGCCATGTCTTTGAACGCCATCAGGCCGAAGACTGGAACCGCGAGCTCGGGCAATATCTCGATGACAACGACTACTACGAACGCGCCAGGGAAAAGGCAGGCCTCGATGACTACTTTGGCGACTTGAAAGATGCCAGACCACAAATCTTCGGCGTCTACTGGTCTCGCCCCCAGGTCTTGGCACGACAGGCCGAGTCCATGGCGACAAGCAAACGTTTTCTAAACAAACTATGGGACAACACCGCCCCGGCAGGCCCCGAGTTTGACCCCGATCACGACTACAGCTACGCCGATCGCACACGCCGCCGTGCCCCGGGTGACACCACACTGGGCTTATCGCCACACATGGATGCCGGCTCCTACGAGCGCTGGGTCGATCCGGCGTTCCAAAGCATCTATGCCAACATCTTCAACGGCACGTTCGATCAATACGATCCGTGGCGCGCTGCCTACCGAACTCAAACCCGCGAGTACACATCGCCCGCCGTCAGCTCGATGTTCCGCACTTTTCAGGGCTGGACCGCCCTGACCGAACAGGGCCCCGGCGACGGCACACTGGAACTTTTACCGATTGCCAATTCGATCGCCTATGTACTGTTACGCGCACTGCAAAGCGACGTACCCGACAACGAACTGTGTCTGGCCACGCCTGGCCGCGCACTCGGCATAGACGCCAACTGGCACCCCGATCTGCTGCCTGGTCTACTGCCGATCCAAACCGTCGCACCGGGGGACACTGTCTGGTGGCATCCGGATGTCGTACACGCCGTCGGCAATGAACACCACGGCAAAGACTTCGCCAGCGTTATCTACATTGGCGCGAGCCCGGCCTGCAACAAGAACCGAGCCTATGCGCTGCGTCAAGCCGAGCATTTTCAGGATGGCCGCAGCGCGCCAGACTTCGCTGCCGAGGACTACGAAGTCAATTTCACCGGGCGCGCAACCGTTCAGGATTTGTCCGAACTTGGCCGCCGACAAATGGGTTTGCAGTAAGCGTTCGATTGACTATGATCGGGATCTCTCTATTGATTCGATCCAGGCTGTACCGGTAGCTGGCTAAACTGCATGCACGACATTATCGATCTCGATCGTTATCCGCTACACGATCCAGCTTCAACACAATGGCGGAAGCTTGTAGAACTGTGCCGCCTGAGCCTCGCGACAGACGGGCTGTTCAACCTGCCAGGGTTTCTAAAGCCCGACTCGGTGATCAGCGAAGTAGCCATGCTCCAGCTATTGCTCGACAATGAATCCTTCACACACGCACGACAGCACAATATCTATTTCAAAAAATCTGTTGCAGATTTGCCACCGGATCACCCGGCGCTGCGCGAATTCAAAACGTCCAATCGCACGGTTTGCGCCGATCAACTACCAGACTCCGCACTGCTTAAGCTCTATCAATGGCCACCGTTCGCAAGTTTTCTTGCCGCCGCTATGCAAACGGGCAAGCTGTTCTGCATGCACGATCCGCTCGCAAGGGTGAACGTGATGGCCTACTCCCGTGGCCAGGCATTGAACTGGCATTTCGATCGTGCCGAATTCACCACGACCGCGCTACTGCAGGCACCAGTCGCCGGTGGTGAATTTGAATACTGCAAGGATCTGCGAAGCGATACTGACCCCCATTACGGCGACGTAGCGGCACTGCTGGACGGTCGCAAAACACCCACCCGGCTGACATTGCACCCCGGTACGCTGAATGTGTTCAAAGGCAAGAACACAGCACACAGAGTCTCAAGCGTTAAAGGTCAGCGCGACAGAATCATCGCCGTTTTCTCGTTCTTCGAACACCCCGGTGTCAGCTTCACTGACGCTGAGCGGATCGGATTCTATGGCCGCGCACAATGAAACCATCAGCCTTCGCGGACGACAGAAAACTCACCTATCTGAACGATGCCGCCCGCGGTTGCGCTCTGATTAATCCGGTCACCGACGACACTATTGAACGCGCCAGACGCTATCGCCTGCAACGATTACGCGATCAGTTGGCAAGCAGTGACGCCGCCGCGTTATTACTGTACGACCCGGTCAATATTCGCTACGCCTTCGACTGCTCGAACATGCAGGTCTGGACGCTGCACAACCCGATGCGCTACGCACTGATATTCGCCGAGGGCCCAGCCATGATGTTCGAGTTCGCAGGGTGCCTGCATTTGTCTCAGGGCCTGCCCGGCATCGATGATCTGCGCGTGGCAAAAACCTGTATGTTTATGGCATCGGGCGACAAGCTCGACGCCGCCACCGATCAGTGGGCCGACGAAATCGCCGACCTGGTTCGAACACACGGCGGTGCCCGACAGCAAATCGCCTGCGACCGTCTGGATGTGGGTGCTGTACAGGCGCTGGCCAATCGGGGTGTCAGCTGTTGCGATGGCACCCGCATCACAGAGATCGCGCGCTCGATCAAATCCGCCGACGAACTCGACCTGATGCGCTGGACGATACGCGTCTGCGAAGCGGGTCTGGCGCGCATCTATGCACACTCACAACCCGGCGTCAGCGAACGCGAATTGTGGGGACACTTGCATTTCGAAAATGCCCGTAGTGGTGGCGACTGGCTGGAGACCAAACTCCTCACCTGCGGCCCGCGCACCAACCCCTGGTACCAGGAATGCTCAGCACGACCGTGCCAGCTCGGAGAGATGATAGCGCTGGATACCGACATGATCGGCCCCTACGGATACTGCGCCGACCTGTCACGCTCCTGGACTTGCGGCTACACCACAATGAATGCGACGCAAAAACGCTTGTATTCGATCGCACTCGATCAGATACTCCACAACTTGGAGCTCATCCGTCCTGGCGTCAGCTTTGCAGACTTCAACGCCCGCAGCTGGCGCATCCCCGAACCGCATATCCCCTACCGCTACTCATTGGCGGTGCACGGGGTGGGCATGGCCGACGAGTGGCCGGTCATTCCATTGCATGTCGATTGGGGGCCTGGCGCGATGTCCGGCCACTTCGAAGCCGGCATGGTCGTGTGCGTCGAATCATTGATCGCCGAACGCGGCAGCGAGAGCGTCAAGCTCGAAACTCAGATTCTGATCACCGAGACAGGCATCGAGCGCCTCGACACCTTTCCGTTCGAGTCAACCTGACCCATGGCTGCACACTCGACCAACTGTTCTGCGCTGCGATGGAGAATTACAGGCCCGCGCGCACCACAGTCAAGAGCGCAATAAAACCATGGACGCCGAACAATATCCCATCGACGGATCACGAGACGCACTGTGGATGACAACCGCTGTAGCGGCACCGTCAACCGAGATGCTGACGCGCGACGAAACATGCGACGTCGCCATCGTTGGGGGCGGCTTCACCGGTCTCAGTGCGGCGCTACACCTGGCCGAGCGCGGCGTGGCCGTGAAAGTTGTCGAAGCCAGGACACTGGGCTTTGGCGCATCTGGCAGAAGCGGCGGCCAGGTCAACCTGGGTTTGAACGTCGGGCCCAATGGTCTGATTGAACGCTTCGGCCACGACCAGGGCAAAAAAATGGTGCACGCCATCATCGACACCCCGGACCTTGTCTTTTCACTGATAAAAAAACACAAGCTCAACTGCGACCCCGTCCAGAACGGCTGGGTCCAGGGCGCCACCACGATCCAACAGGCGCGCCAACAGCTGGAACTCAAAAGGGAATACGCCGATCACGGCTTCGATTTCCAGATGCTCGACGCAAACGAGGTCGAACGAAAGAGCGGTGCCAACGGCTACCGAGCCGGCCTGTTCTGCCCGGTTGCCGGATCGCTTCACCCGTTATCCTATACACGCGAGCTGGCACGTGCCGCCATCGCGCACGGCGCGTCTGTCTACACGAATACATCAGTCAACACGTTGCAGCAAACCGGCGATCACTGGCAACTTCAGACTGAACAGGGATCGTTGCAAGCAGAGCAGATACTGGTTTGCACCAACGGCTACACCGGCGCCCTCGTCAACACGTTAAACAAAAAACTCGTGCCCGTGCGCAGCATTCTCATCGCATCCGAGCCCTTGGCGGATCGTCTGCAAGAATTCGTACTACCCGACAAAGTCACCTTCGTCGACAAACGCCGACTGATCCTGTACGCCCGCTACGATCGCGACGGACGACTCTGCATCGGCGACCACGGCCCAATGCGAGATGCCTTTACGCTCAGTGATTTCGAAGATCTTAAACAGAGAACCGTCAGGGTCTTTCCGCAACTATCAGACATCCGCTGGGACTTTCACAGGGGCGGCAGAATCGCGATGACAAAGGATACCCTGCCATTCATCACTCAATTGGCGCCAGGCCTGACCGCTGGCATGGGATACAACGGGCGCGGCGTTGGCATGGCGACATTGATGGGGCGTGTATTGGCCGATAGTGTCTCAAGCAAGGAGGACGACATGCTCGACTTTCCAATCACAACACCCAATACGTTTTTAATGCATCGTTTTCATAAAACAGGGGTAAATCTAAGTATCAAGTGGTATTCACTTTGTGATTACCTGGAAATGCAGTTTAGTTGAATGCCCCCGGTTATCAGACACGCCACTGTCGCGCTGCCAGCCGATGGCTGGCAGCGTCATCGATTCTTACGCGTACTCCACGGTGACTCTGCCCTTTTCATTGACCTGGTCGTTGGTGATCAGACAGGGCTTGCCGTCGAACGTGGTGAAGCCTACGGTAAACCGATCCCTAGGGTAGGTCAGCGCCTGTTCCTGTAGAATACCAACCGCGATGGCCTCCCCCATTCGCATGCTGTCAGTGTAGTCGGAGTAGTAGTGTACGCCAGCCATATTTCTGCCAATGGATATATTGGCTGCCAACTTGTTTAGCTCCCCACCAACAGTCAAAGGTTGCGAGACCAACGCCTCTTTGAGCGCATTGCCATCCGGCACATAGGCCATGGGTTTATAGCTTGATCCCGCCGGCACCGCCCGGTGTTTGCCGTCGTCATCGATAATCAATTCGGCCGATTCATCGAAAAAGGCTTTCAGCATGGTGACACACGCGCCTGCCACAGTGGCGTGACCGGCGCCATAGGCTGGACGGCATCAACAACTTTTTGATCCAGCGGTGCACCTGCAACCAGCGCCGCCACACGCGCCGCGACCACTTCAGGGCGCGCACGCAAATGATTGTTGAATTTCTGATACCGGACCGCTTTTAGCGCACGTGTGGCGACCTCAGTGACCAATGTCAGTACGTGAGGCCCGCCGAACAATGCGAATCCCTCGGTGCTGGCGGTTTTGGCGAGCTGATCGGCAAATCGGCAATCACGTGGCGCATCGACGTTCAACAACCACAGACAAGCATTCAGGTAGGCCTCGTACAACGCATCGAAATGCACATAGGTGGCGAGATCCCGCGGCGTTGTAATGAACCGGAAGGGCTCTTCGTGGCCGTTGTTGGCAGAGACATAACTTTGCGTATCCCGGACATTGGCGCCGTGCTGTACATCCAGCCACTCATCCCAGTGGGTCATGTAGTCGACGTAAGGCGTGGCAACACGCACCCTCTGATCGATGCGGATCGATCCATACTGCAATTGGCCGTCAGCAGGATGATGCGCATCAGCCAGATGCGTGTTTCCCACCAACATGAATTGACTGAGATACGGGCCTGTCTGCTCTCCGGCAGTCTGTCCGCGAAACACATTAGCGCGCGTGAGCGTTGCCGGCCGTGTGCGCCCGCCCGCCTGTTGCTGGTAAAACGGCAGGTCTGAGAGCATAGCAACTGCATGATCAATCCCGGGGTTACCTGCCGTCGTGTCGCTAAACTCGGAAAACGGCACATCACGCAGCAGCGCAAGCAGATAGACCTCGGCCATTTCTGCAATCAACTCGTCGCTGTCAGCGCCCTCAAGCGATGGCGCTGGCGGCATGGTAACTGCCTGGGCGTCCGGCCCCTGCAAATCGAAAACAAAACCGGCCGTCGGCGCCTCCCAGCGTCGGTACTGCATCGAGCTGGGCAGCGAATTCAGTTCATCGTGGTAATACGTCCATTGCAGCCCTGGTGCCCCAATCGCAATATCGTCAAATGCGGCTACTTCACCCTGATCAATAGCCGCACACAACCGAGCCACCTGACCGGCTGCAGGCAAGCCGGTAGCGGGATCATGTTACAGACCTTTGGAGAAGCTCATGTACGACCCCTGATAAGCGTACTTTAGCTCCTCACCGTTGTTTTTATGGGTCTGTCCATCAAGCAGCGTCGACGGATGCGCTTGAGTGCCGGGTGATGTTCGGTCCGAAGCCAGATTGGCGGCATCATATCTGGTACGTAGTGCATCTTCCTGTCTGATCGATTTCATCTACTGCTGTCTCCCCTGAATGTATCACCTGAAACTTCAAAACATGTGCTCGCAAAAAATAGCTGCCATGTATCCAGTGTATTGTCGCTGTTAACCCGCGAAGACGACAACCGCAGTCCCAGCAGAGCATACAATAACGATAGAATTCGATTGAAGAAATCCAATGACCCATTTGCTGTAGAGTGCTAATGACAGAATTCCAATTCATTGCGGCATCGGGCAAGTACAGTCGCATGGGAGCAAGTGGACTAACCCACGTGAACCAGCAAGCGGGCTTCAATTCGGTTGTGCCGCTGGACTAGAATACCGGGTTTGCAGCGAGCCGCGATTGGCGACGACGGCCAGGCCTGACTCAAGCCAAACAACGCGAAATGGTTGATTAGAAAGGTGGCAAACAGTACAACGGCCCAGCCGAAAAAATAGACCGCCAGCACGATGCTGCCGGTAATGGAACCAGATAAATCCCAGATCTGATAAGGCATC
>CAZYDV010000196.1:0-11435 GCA_964646405.1 uncultured Granulosicoccaceae bacterium
CGGCGTAGTCGTGAAGAAAGTCCGGATCGGTGGCGGCATCCAGCGCGCTGACCGCGGGTAGCACGGCGCACATATAGGTCGGTGCGTTGTTGAAAAACCGCCCGGTCGCTGCTTCAAAGCCCGCTTTGGCCGGCAACTCCGATTCAATGAACAATTGACCGCGAGAGGCTGACTGCGGGTTGTCGGCCGGCCATTCGATGAAGGTGCGACCTTTGTTGTCGATGGTGTTGAGGTAGGTCAGCACCTGCTGCTCGCCGGTTAACTCCTCGGCGGCGGCTTGACTGGCGTCTGGCAGCGTTTGCAGCGGGTGCGGCGCCATCACCTTCAGGGCACTGATCAGCAGCGCCAGGGTGATCATCGACAGCACCGCAACCCAATGGTGGCTGGCGGTCTTTAGCATCTCTGCGGGCAGGGCGGCAACGATCGGCAGCAGCATAACCAGTACCAGGCCCGACAGCCGCTGGTAGTCCAGCGCAAAGGGGATCAGGTTGGTGAAATAGACACTCAGGAACAGGCCGCTCAGCATGCCGGTAAACACCAGAAACGGCATCAGCACCGTGTGGTCAGTGGCGCGAAAGAAAATCAGCCAGACACCGGTCAGCGCCAGCAGAATCAGAGAGCCAAAATTCCAGTGTGGCAGCCAGCTCGGCAGGCTTGTCGCCAGCGACGGGGTCGCCAGCTCATGCCCTGTGGGGGCGGCGCCGAACAGCAGGTCGAGCAAATGGGTGTTGCTGACCGTGGCCCGCGCAACAGTGTATTCATCCATCAGCAGGACTGCCGGCACCAGCCAGAAGGCCAGCATGCCGATCGCCAGTGCATAGGAGAGGAGTAACTGACGGCGAATCTGGTTGAAGAAAAACACGGCAAAGGCGGCGTAGAAGGCGAAAAGCACGCCGCTGGTGGGTTGGGTCAGCACCAGAAACACCAGCCCCAGAGCGAGCTGCGCCTTGTGGTACTGGCTGCTTGGCGTACTGATCGCTCGGGCCAGAAAACCGAAGTTCAACAGCAACAGGTGCCAGGCGAGCAGTTGCGGGTAATCACCGCTGACGAGAATGGTCGTCGCGCCGACCCCGCCATCCGGCACCGAGTGCAACAGAAACCAGACGCTGACACTGCCACTAAACAGGGCGAGTACGGCAGAGTGCACCAGCGGTTTTGGCGTGCTGTGTCCGGTCAGGCAGGAGCTGGCGTGAAACACCGAGAACGGCAACAGCACGAGCCCCAGAAACACCAGTAGCTGGCTGGTGAACTCGACGGGCTCGGGGTGGAAATAGGCCACTGGCAGCGACGCCAGCGCTGTGCCGAGGTGGGCCAGGAATCCGTTGAACTGAAATACTGGCCAGCCACCCAGCCAGTTGTGATCGTAAAACACCAACTGGCCGTTCTGGATCAACTGGGCCAGCCGCTGGCTGATTTCAACATGGGCGCCCATATCAAAAGAGGCCAGCGCCTGGTTGGTGGTTTGCAGACGAAACAACCAGCCGATCAGCGCGGCCTTAGCCAGCAGAATGACGCAGACAAGCACCCATCGATATATCCGCCGCGGCGTATCGCCAGCAGAGTGCGTCTCAGTGGGCACAGCGGTTTGTGTTATATCGTGTTGGATGGCAGCACAGTTCCTTGACAACAGCACAGCGCGAGGGTTTCGGGCGGGCACACGAGTATCATAGAGCGCGGGCCGATCTATGATCACTCCAACGGCTTGGCCGGGCAGCGCTTGATAGGTTTAACGGTATTGCGAACGTCACTGATTTTGTCAGGACAATACCAGTAAGTGACGGCCACGCCAACCGATTCGGCAACAATACTTGTGATGGTTGTGCGCCGCATCGTGTTGTACGGCGTCTGATTGTCCTGTGTTTGCTCTTGCGTTGCATCCGCTGCGTTGCCGGCTCTGGGTCGCGGATTATACTTTTATTGACGACGATCGCGCGTTGCAAGGGGCGTGACGGCGGTTTTGCTGCCAGTCTCACGCAATTGCGTTGATCGTGGAATCGCCAGCGCGATTGCATTGAGGTTCAGAATCGCCAACACTTGCCGCCACCTGCCACGCGACGAGTCCTGCTGCGCGTGGCTGCGAGCCGAGTCTCATTGTCTTCGTCGCAGCCATGATAGCTGGCTCGTGGTGAACCGCCGCCGTCAGCCCGTCTCGATTCCAAACCTGCATACTTGGCCCTCTTGGGGTGTCCGTGGCCAGTCGGCTGGTTGACGCCAATTTGAGCGCGTCGATCAAACACGCGTCGATGCTGTGACGAGCTGTTGTCATCGGGCTGATTGCGCCTTGTACATAAGCCGAAACTTTTTTTCAAATGGATCTCCACGATCGGTCACGCGCTGAAGTCTCGACTTGTTTCAACTGCAATGGGTCTGTCGCAGTAGCCGTGTTCGTGGGGGCGCAGGCGCGCGCAATATGCCCCGGGGTTTTGTGCTGACCGGTCAGTGCAGCAGTAACGCGCAGTGCAGCTGCGAAACACGCGTGGTGAACAAACACGTATGCCCTTTGGTATTTCACCACGCAACCGACAACACCAATAGTGGCTTGTAACGTGCTGGTATTTGATTGCGTTGTCTGCTCAGTCGCGATGGTGTTGCGCAAACGATTGAGTGAATCGAGAAGCAACCGTTTTTTCATCTGGCAACGATGCACGATTAGCCGCGAGGCGAAGTTTATTAGATACAAGATCGGGCGAACTGGACTCGCGTGATCTGACTGGCGCAACCGCTTACAGATAATTGCCGGTGTCCCATCGGGAGAATCCGATGACAGCTCCCCGCTGTGCATGGTTCGGTAACTGTAGAGGCGCTGAATTTACAATTTGAAAATCAAGAGGTATATCCTTTTGGCACCGAAAGAAATAATGGACTATTTCCTCAATCAGTGTCGGGCTCGTCTATGACGAGTATCAGCATAAAGAAAGGTCTGGATCTGCCGTTGCAGGGTCGGCCCGAGCAAACCGTACACCCGGCGCCCGCAGTGAGTACTGTGGCACTTATTGGTCGCGACTACATTGGCCTAAAACCCACGATGGCGGTGGCCGAGGGTGATCACGTCATCGCCGGGCAGGCACTCTTTTGCGACAAGCACGATCCGGCAGTTAAATACACAAGTCCTGGCACCGGCACGGTCGAATCGATCAATCGTGGTGCGCGACGGGTACTGCAGTCGGTCATTATTCGGCTGGACGAACTGGCAGAGTGTGAGACGCCGGACATTGATGGTGTGTCGACAAGCGCCGCCGATGCCGGTTCATCTCTCGATGAAACCCGCGTGCGCGATGCGTTATGTCGCAGCGGTTTGTGGACCGCTTTTAGAACCCGCCCTTACAGTAAGGTGCCACGTTCGGACACCACGCCAGCGGCCATTTTTGTCACGGCGATGGACAGCAATCCACTTGCCGTTGACCCGGCGGTGGTCATTGCCGAACACAGTGACAGTTTCAATCACGGTTTGCAGGTGCTGAAAACGCTCACACCCGGCACCGTGCACGTGTGTAAGGCCCGCGGGGCAGACATCCAGGCTGCCAACGATGCGCAGGTCACCGAGTTTGCCGGACCGCATCCGGCCGGGTTGCCGGGCACACACATTCATCATCTGCATCCGGTGGGCGAGAGCTGCACGGTGTGGCATCTGGGCTACCAGGATGTGATCGCCATCGGCAAGCTGTTCAGTAGCGGCAAACTATGGCTCGAACGCATTGTCGCGCTCGGCGGACCAGTGGTTATGCAGCCACGGCTACTGCGCACTCGACTCGGCGCGAGCACTGAGGATCTGGTGCGCGGCTGTCACGAGAAGGTGGAGTGCCGGATCATTTCCGGGTCGGTGTTTTCCGGTCGTCGCGCCAACAACTGGGCCGCCTTTGTGGGCCGCTACCACACTCAGATCTCGATTCTGGCCGAGGGCCGCGAGCGCGAGTTGCTCGGCTGGATCAATCCGGCCAGTGATCGCTATTCGTTTGCCAATATCTTTCTGTCAAGCTTTGGACGAGCGCGTCAGGCGTTTAACTTTCACACATCTGTCAATGGCAGTCCGCGGGCGATGGTGCCGGTGGGGATCTACGAGCGCGTGGTGCCACTGGATGTGCTGCCCACGCAGTTGTTGCGCTCGCTATTGGTCAGCGATACCGACATGGCACAAAAGCTCGGGTGTCTGGAGCTCGACGAAGAGGATCTGGCGCTCTGTGCGTTTGTCTGTGCCGGCAAGTATGACTATGGCCCGGCGCTGCGAAGCAATCTTGAACTCATAGAAAAGGAAGGCTGATGAGCTCCATGAGGCGTTGGCTGGATGATATCCATCCGCACTTTGCGAAGGGTGGTCGATACGAGAAATACTACGCGCTGTACGAGATGGTGGACACCTTCCTGTACACACCGCCGGACGTCACTCGCACCTCTCCGCACGTACGCGATGCGCTCGATCTGAAGCGGGTGATGAGCTATGTGGTACTGGCGACCCTGCCGTGCATTGTATTTGGCATGTGGAATACCGGCTATCAGGCACACCTGGCCATGGCCGGTATGGGCGTCAGCGAGGCGGCCGGCTGGCGCGGTGCGGTGCTCGGGCTGCTTGGCGTCGGCTACGATCCGGCCAGTCTGTACGACAACATCATGCACGGTTTCATGTATTTCCTGCCGATCTACATCGTCACGCTACTGGCTGGTGGATTCTGGGAGGTGGTGTTCGCCGGCGTGCGCAACCACGAAGTTAACGAGGGATTCCTGGTTACCTCGATGCTCTATACCCTGGTGCTGCCGCCCACCATACCGCTGTGGCAGGCAGCGCTGGGTATCTCATTCGGTGTGGTGATTGGCAAGGAAGTATTCGGTGGCACTGGCAAGAACTTCATGAATCCGGCGCTGACCGGGCGCGCTTTTTTGTTTTTTGCCTATCCGGCGCAAATGTCCGGTGATTCAGTCTGGACGGCAGTCGATGGATTCAGCGGTGCCACCGCACTGAGTCTGGGACAAAGCGGTGGTGTCGCCGCGATCAATGGTGCCGGTATCGAATGGATGGATGCATTCTTTGGCTCGATTCAGGGCTCACTCGGTTCAACGTCAACGCTTGCCTGTCTGTTTGGCGCGGCATTTCTGATCTACACCCGCATAGCGTCGTGGCGAATTATTGCCGGCGTGTTTCTGGGTATGGTCGGTACCACACTGGTACTCAACGCGATCGGCAGCGATACCAACGAAATGTTCGCAGTGCCGTGGCACTGGCATTTCGTACTGGGAGGTTTTGCGTTCGGCATGGTGTTTATGGCCACCGATCCGGTCAGTGCCACACATACCGATGCCGGGCGATGGATATTCGGACTGTTGATCGGCTTCATGACAATCGTTATACGCGTCGTCAATCCGGCCTATCCCGAGGGCATCATGCTCGCGATATTGTTTGCAAACATCGTGGCCCCTTTGATTGACTACGGGGTGGTGCAGGCCAACATTCGCAGACGCATGCGGCGAGTCGGGGCCTTGTCGTGACGGGCGCAGATAAAGATATGACTGACCAGAAACCGAAGGCAACGGCGACACCACCCGATGCACAACCGGTTGTCATGCAGGTGGGCAAACCGGGTGCGCCGTCATCCAATCAGGATGGCGCTGAGGCGTCTGGCTGGCTGCAGCGTATCATGCAGCGTTCCAACGACAGCACGACAAAGACCCTGATGGTGACTTTCATGCTGTGTCTGGTGTGCTCGCTGCTGGTGTCTGCCGCGGCAGTTCTGCTGCGCCCGACACAGGCGATCAACGCTTTGCTGGATCGTCAGCGCAACATCGTACAGGTGGCCGGGTTGCTGGAAGAGGGTGGCGATGTGCGCGAGGCGTTCGCCCATGTTCAGCCGCGTATTGTCGATCTCGAGACCGGCCAGTTCACCGATCAGTTCGATGAGGCTGGCTACGATCAGTATCTGGCGGCAAGAGATCCTGCACTAAGCGTGGCGTTGTCAAAGGAAGACGACATCGCCGGCATCGGCAGGCGCGCACGCTACGCCGAGGTCTACCTGGTGGGTGGCGGCGACGACTTCGACAAGATTGTGTTGCCGGTCCACGGTCTGGGATTGTGGTCGACCCTATATGGATTCGTGTCGCTGCAAAGCGATCTGAAAACGATCGCCGGGTTGAAGTTCTATCAGCACGCCGAAACTCCCGGGCTTGGCGGCGAGGTTGACAACCCGGCCTGGCAGGGTAAGTGGCCCGGCAAGCTCGCCTTTGACGCCGCGGGCGATGTGGCGATTGAAGTGGTCAAGGGCGTGGTCGATCCGGCATCTGCCAGCGCCGCCTGGCAGGTCGACGGCCTGGCTGGCGCCACACTCACCAGCCGCGGCGTATCCAATCTCTTGCAGTTCTGGCTGGCAGAGCAGGGCTTTGGAACCTTTATTAAAAACCTCAAACAGCGCGAGGCCTCGTAGATGGACGCTCACGAGAGAGAACAGGCGCGGCAGGTGGTCCTCGATCCACTGGTCGACAACAATCCGATCACGCTGCAGATTCTTGGTATCTGCTCGGCGCTGGCGGTGACGACTACGCTCGCCGCATCGCTGTTGATGTGTCTGGCGCTGACGACGGTCGTGGCATTCTCCAATGCCTCGATTTCGATGATTCGCAATCACGTGCCCTCGAGCATTCGCATTATCGTGCAAATGACGATCATTGCCTCACTGGTGATTGTCGTCGATCAACTGCTTAAGGCCTTCGCCTACGATATTGCCAAAACGCTGTCGGTGTTTGTCGGCCTGATTATCACCAACTGCATCGTGCTGGGTCGCGCCGAGGCGTTTGCGATGAAAAACCCGCCGATGATCAGCCTGCTGGATGGGCTGGGCAATGGGCTGGGTTACAGTCTGGTGCTGATTGCGGTTGGCGCGACGCGGGAGCTGTTCGGCTCTGGCACCTTGCTGGGGTACACAGTGTTGCCGTTGGTCACGGAAGGTGGCTGGTACTACACCAACGGTATGATGCTGTTACCACCCAGTGCGTTTTTCATTATTGGATTGATGATCTGGGGCATCAGAACCTGGCGCAGCGTGCAGGTTGAAAAACCGGAATTCGAGATTCGCCAGGCCCACCACAGTGAGGTAGTGTAATGGAAGCCTATCTGAGTCTTTTCGTCAAATCGATCTTCATCGAGAATCTTGCGCTATCGTTTTTCCTTGGCATGTGTACGTTTCTCGCCGTCTCGAAAAAGATTGGCACCGCTATCGGTCTGGGAGCTGCGGTGATTCTGGTGCAGGCCATCACGGTGCCTGCCAATAATCTGATTTTCCAGCACCTGCTCAGCGATGGCGCACTGGCCTGGGCTGGCCTGCCCGATGTGGACTTAAGCTTTCTCGGGCTGATCTGCTACATCGGTGTTATCGCTGCGATGGTGCAGATACTCGAGATGGTGCTGGACAAGTACTTTCCGGCGCTCTACAACGCGCTTGGCGTATTTTTACCGCTGATCACCGTTAACTGTGCCATTCTCGGCGGCTCGCTGTTCATGGTGGAGCGCGACCTGGCACTGGGCGAGAGTGTGGTGTACGGCGTGGGCAGTGGTGCGGGTTGGGCGCTTGCGATTACAGCGCTTGCCGGCGTGCGGGAAAAGCTTAAATACAGTGACGTGCCGGACGGTCTGCAGGGCCTTGGCATTACGTTCATTACGGTCGGATTGATGTCGATGGGTTTTATGGCATTTTCCGGCATTCAACTTTAATAAGAATCGTGCAATGGAAGGCAAACGATAGATGGCTGAAATACTAACCGGGGTGACCCTGTTCACCACCATTGTGTTCGTGCTGGTGTTTATTATTCTTGGCGCCAAATCGGTGCTGGTGGCAAGTGGCAATGTCGAGGTGCTGATCAACGGTGAAAAGACCGTGCACGCACCGGTCGGATCGAAACTACTCGGCGCGCTGGCTGATGCTGAGCTATACGTTGCGTCAGCTTGCGGAGGTGGTGGTACTTGTGGACAGTGCCGGGTTAATGTGCACGAGGGTGGCGGCTCTATTTTGCCCACAGAGACCAGCCACATTAACAAGCGTGAGGCGGCCGAGGGCGGGCGGCTGTCGTGTCAGCTCACCGTCAAACAGAACATGAAAATTCGCGTACCCGATGAAGTGTTCGGTGTGCGCAAATGGGAGTGCACGGTGCGCTCGAACGACAATGTCGCCACCTTCATCAAGGAGCTGGTGCTGGAATTGCCTGCCGGAGAATCGGTGCCGTTTCGGGCCGGTGGCTACATCCAGATTGAATGTCCACCGCACGACGTCAACTACGGCGATATGGATGTGGCGGAGAAGTTTCGCGGTGACTGGGATCGCTTCGATTTATGGAAGATCAAGTCGCAGGTCAAAGAACCGGTGATGCGCGCCTACTCGATGGCCAACTACCCGGAGGAAGCGGGTATTATCATGCTGAACGTGCGGATCGCCACGCCGCCGCCCAGTAGCATTGACGAGGTTCCGCCCGGACAGATGTCATCGTGGATATTCAATCTCAAGCCGGGTGACAAAGCGATGATTTCCGGCCCGTTCGGTGAGTTTTTTGCCAAGGATACACAGAATGAAATGGTGTTCATTGGCGGCGGTGCCGGCATGGCACCAATGCGCTCGCACATATTCGATCAACTCATGCGACTGGACAGCAGCCGCAAGATCAGTTTCTGGTATGGTGCCCGAAGTTTGCGCGAGACCTTCTACGCCGATCACTTCGACCGACTGCAGAACCAGCACGAAAACTTTCAATGGCACCTGGCTTTGTCGGATCCTCAAACCGAGGATAACTGGGACGGTTACACCGGGTTCATTCACAACGTGCTGCTGGAAAACTACCTGAAAGACCACCCGGCACCAGAGGACTGCGAATTCTACATGTGCGGGCCGCCAATGATGAATGCGGCGGTGGTAGATATGTTGCAGGAACTCGGGGTGGAAGATGACCACATCATGCTCGACGATTTTGGTGGATAGATAAAGATGGACAGACGCGCTTATTTAAAAACGACTCTGGCACTCGGCGGTGGCTTTCTGATGCCTGCCGGTGTCATGGCACTTTCTGGCTGCAGCGGTACGGCACAGGCACCGGAGCTCGCCCGTCTCGACGGCAGCATCATGGGCACCCGATACAGCGTGTTGCTGGCGGACCGGACAGAGGTCAATCGGGCCGACGATCAGGTGGGCCAGTCGCTGGCTGAACAAGTTCATGCAACACTTAGCGATGTCGATGCGCACATGTCCACCTGGCGAGCGGATTCCGAGTTATCACGCTTCAACGCGCGCAACAGTCGTGACTGGTTTGCCGTTACCGATGCAACCGCCGGGGTGATTTCACAGGCGCTGCAAACCAGCAGGCGCAGTGGCGGTGCCTTCGATGCGACCGTCGGACCACTGGTCGACTTATGGGGCTTCGGTGCCGGTGCGCAAGCCGCTGCAAAGGGCACACGCCCGTCTGATCAGGCCATCAGTCGGCAACTCGATCGGGTGGGCTATCAGGCCATTGAGGTGGATGCCGATCGCAACGCGGTCCGCAAGGCGAACCCGCAATCCCATCTGGATCTATCCGGCATCGCCAAGGGTTACGCGGTGGATCGCGTCGCGCAACTGCTCGACGCACGCGGTCTGGAAAACTACCTGGTTGAAGTAGGCGGCGAACTCAGGGCTCGCGGGCGCAAGCCGGATGGCAGTGCCTGGAAGGTCGCGATCGAGCGACCGAGCGTTGAACGCCGCGAGCCGTTTCGCGCTTTGGCTCTACAGGACCGTGCGATAGCAACATCGGGGGATTACCGAAACTTCTTTGCCCAGGGCGGACAACGCTACTCACATTCAATCGATCCTCGCACCGGTTTGCCGGTCGATCACGAGCTCGCCTCGGTGAGTGTGGTTGCCGATTCCACTGCCAGTGCCGATGCACTGTCCACGGCACTGATTATTCTCGGGCCCGCCGATGCGATGGCGTTCGCCGAAAGGCACCACGTCGCTGCGCACCTGATTCTAAAATCCGGCACGTCATTGAAAGAGGTGTACAGCAGCGCATTCGAGCAGCTGTTGGGTTAGTCTGCAACACAATTCGGCAGGAGGCTGAATGGAACTGTTTGTCGTGAGTTTTAGTATCCTGGTGGTGGCAGTGGGTGGTATGGCCATCGGTGTAATGTTTGGCCGCAGCCCGATCGCCGGCAGTTGTGGCGGCCTGAATGTCGTAGACGGCAAATGTGGCTCGTGCTCTCGACCATGCAAATCGCGCAGAAAGGTACCGGCGTCGACTGTGCCTCCAGGTGGACTAAGCTGATGCTGAAGACACTCAAAGTCAGCGATTACATGGCGGCCAGCCTCACCACCTTTAAACCCGATATGGAGATGCGCAAGGCGATCACCCATTTGGTGGAGAAGCGAATCTCCGGTGCGCCGGTGGTTGATGATCACGGCAACCTGGTGGGTATGCTATCGGAGGCCGACTGCATGAAAGTAGCACTCAACGCCGGCTACTATGACGACTTTGGTGGTCAGGTGAAAGATTATATGAACGCCGACGTCACCACCATCGACGCCGACATGAGCATTCTGAAACTGGCACAGTTGTTCGTCGATAATCCCTATCGTCGATACCCCGTGCTGCAGAACAATCGGCTGGTCGGGCAGGTCAGTCGTCGCGATGTATTGCGAGCGCTGAAACGCATCGCCTGAGGTCTGTTTGCGCCACACCTCTAGCCTATCGTCGTGACATGTCGGGGTACCGGCTAGGTTACACAGAGCCGCACAAGGAAACCCGCCGAGTAAGCAAGGCGATTCGCCTCAAGTGCCTCGCTGACGCGTCGGGTTACCGGCTAGAGCCGTGCAAGGAAACCCGCCGCATGAGCAAGGCGACTCGCCCCGGGCACCGCGCTGACGCGTCGGGTTACCCGCAGGTAAACGCCGCCATTCTCCTGTAAAGTACCGGTCGAGCGATCGAGCTGATTGCACAGCCTGAAACTGCTAACGGGAATCATATGAAAACACGCATCACCGAATTGTTTGGAATCCAGCACCCTATTATTCAGGGGGGTATGCACTATGTTGGATTCGCCGAGTTGGCGGCAGCGGTGTCCAACGCCGGGGGCCTGGGCACAATAACCGGCCTCACGCAAAAGACGCCCGCGGATCTTGCAAATGAAATTGCAAAATGCAATGACATGACCGACAAACCGTTTGCGGTCAATCTGACGTTCCTGCCCGTCGTCAGCACACCGGATTATCCCGGCTATGTCAAAGCGATCATCGAGGGTGGTGTCAGGATAGTCGAGACCGCTGGACGCAATCCGTCGCAGGTGTTGCCCTATCTGCAGGATGCAGGGATCAAGGTCATCCACAAGTGCACGTCGGTCAGACACTCGCTTAAAGCCCAGCAAATTGGTTGCGACGCGGTATCGGTCGATGGCTTTGAGTGTGGCGGGCATCCGGGTGAAGATGACATTCCCAACATGATCC
>CAZYDV010000197.1:0-11425 GCA_964646405.1 uncultured Granulosicoccaceae bacterium
TTTTTTTATAAAGCAGAGATCGCAGTTTGCATCAGCGGCTGGCATTGCGCCTGCCGCACAACCACTGATTCTGACGTTAGATGGCCAGGTAGTCGTGGCGCAGTTGCTCGTTGTCGAGCACTTCCGTGGCCGACCCTTCGAAGACCAGTTCGCCGATATCGAGAATCACGGCACGGTCGGCAAGTTCAAGGGCTGCGACGGCATTTTGCTCGACGATAATCGCTGTCATGCCCTGTTCACGAATGTAATGCAGGATCTTTTCGACAGCAATTGTAACTTGGCGATTTACATCAACGATGGCGAAGTCTCTTCAACCTCATTCGATCACAATGGTCTAGAGCTACAGCTGCAAGATGCCGGTTGTCGTGAATGAGCGGCTGTGCTAGCGTTACATATTCCTAACGTTATGTAATGTTTTCTGTTATGGGGGGAAAGAATCTATGCGCAAGACGAATAGATTTCTGAGCAATTTTACGCTGGCAGCTGCCTTATCCATACCGATTCAAGCAGAAGGTCAGTCAGCCCCACTTAGCGACCCAATCCCTGGAACAATAACTAAGTCGGGCCTCACCGTTCAGCTACAAGAATTTGCAACTGTAGAGCCAAGCAGTCAAACGGGACCTCGTGCACGTATCAATTTCCTGCATCATGCAAACGAAACGCGCGACAGGCTGTTCGTCAATGACATGCGTGGAAAACTCCACTCGATCGAAAATGGAAGCGTTGTAACCTATTTGGATATTAGCCAACATTTTCCGGATCTTGTCGTGGGACCTAGCCTATCCTTAGGATTCGGATTTTTTACTTTTCACCCCGAGTTTACGAGCAATGGGAAACTTTACACCGCCCACTCCGAGGACGGAAATGCCCTTTTAACTAAAACGGCTGACTACACAAGTATAAGAGCAGAAATTCAGCACTGGGTTATCACTGAGTGGACGACTCCATCTCCCTCTCAGGATACATTTTCTGGTACGAGCCGAGAGTTGCTGCGAGTCGGAGTTGATACAGTGACACACGGCTTCCAACAGATTGGTTTTTATCCGAATGCTCAGCCAGGCAGTGATGACTATGGGCTGATGTATATCGCACTTGGCGATGGTGAACAGCACCCTAACCTGACAAGCGGGCCGCAAAACCTTGGTGTACCTCACGGCAAAATACTACGCATAGATCCGTTGGGTGCTGACAGTTCTAATGGACAATATGGCATACCTCTTTCAAACCCTCTAACAAACAATACAAGTGCATTAGGGGAAATTTGGGCTTATGGGCTTAGAAACCCGCATCGTTTTAGCTGGGATGTTGCGGGTAGCAATAAACTGTTCATTGGCAACATAGGCGAAAAGAATATAGAGAGTATTTATCCGGGTATTGCCGGAGCTAACTACGGCTGGAACGAACGAGAAGGACGATTCCTCTTTGATAAGAACGAACGCTTCAGCGTGTACCCATTACCTTTGAACGACGATCAACATGGGTATACGTATCCAGTGGCACAGTATGACCACGATGAGGGCTTTGCCGTTGTTGGCGGATTCGTCTACCGGGGATCAAACGTTCCTGAACTTCACGGCAAGTACGTGTTTGGAGACATAGTAAACGGACGTATTTTCTACACCGACGAAGCAGACATGATATCTGGCCAGGAACCGGCATCAATAACAGAGTTAACACTGGTGGATGAGAGCCTGATCGAAAAAGACATGCTGCAGTTTGCGAACCATACACGTGTTGATCTGCGCTTTGGTGTTGACCATGAAAACGAAATATATGTTTTATCAAAGCAAAACGGAAAAATCTGGCGCATAGCTCAGGTTCCCACTGCCTGCGATGCCAACGTGTTAAACCAGCAGATCACAGGCCCCAACCAATGGCACTTGTTGAGCCTGCCTTGCAAACTGCCACCCGGCACCACACTCGGCGAACTGTTCGTCGATGGTCCGCCGGCAGCTGGTCGCTGGCGAGCATTTCGCTACAACGCTGTGGGTATCGGCGGCACGTATCACGAACTCAAGACCAGTGACACGTTAACCGCTGGAACCGGCTTCTGGTTTCTGACGATGGACAATCCAGTCACCTTGGAAATGCCAGACAACAGCACTCAACCGGCGCAGGCTCAGCTCAACGGCACTGGCCACTACACCCACAGCATTGCCGGCGATACCAGCTGGAATTTGCTCGGCAGCCCGGGACCGATTTCTATTCCCTACACCGATATCCTGCTGCAAAACGAACAGACCAACTGCTCGGGAAATACGTTTTGTACACTCGACGACGCGCTCAACGATGAAAACATCAACTCGAAGCTATTTTCCTTCAACGCCAGTTCGGGCCTGTACCAGAAAATCGACACTGCCGGCGTCGGCACAATCAATCCCTGGGATGGCTACTGGGCGCTGTTGTGGCAAGGCTCAGACATCGGCGGTTTTACCGGACTGTGGCAATTGTTCTACCCGGCTGACTGAGACGGCTAGTAACTTACTTGCCCCCGCTTACCGCAATCGGTGCTGCACATAGCCACTTACAACGTCGGCGATGGTGTAAAACGGACACGGCAATCATCTCATTCAGATCGCCAGATAATCGTGCCGCAATTGCTCGTTGTCCAGCACTTCTCTGGCCGAGCCTTCGAATACCAGTTCACCGGTATCCAAAATGACCGCGCGATCAGCGAGCTCCAGAGCCGCCACGGCATTTTGCTCGACGATAATCGCTGTCATGCCCTGCTCCCGAATGTAGTGCAGGGTTTTTTCGATCTCCTGAACAATGACTGGCGCGAGACCTTCGTACGGCTCATCGAGTAACAGCACTTTGATGTCACGCGACAAGGCCCGACCGATCGCAAGCATCTGCTGTTCGCCACCAGACAAAGTGACCCCCTCCTGTTTGCGCCGCTCGCCAAGCCGCGGGAAGAGTTCATAGATTTGTTCCAGCGACCAGCCAACCGGCTCGACAATCTGCGCGAGCTTGATGTTTTCTTCGACCGTCAGCCCCGGAATAATGCGCCGGTCTTCGGGCACCAGACCGACGCCGGCAACCGCCGCTTCGTGACTGGCCATTTCGTGCAGCGGCTGGTTGGCAAGCCAGATCTCACCTTGATGCAACTCTGGATCACCGATGCGCGCGATGGTTCGAAGCGTGGATGTCTTGCCGGCACCATTTCGCCCCAGCAGGGCGAGGATCTCGCCCTCGCGTACCTCAAAACTCACGCCCTGAACGATGTAGCTCTCACCGTAATAGGAGTGAATATCGTTACAGCTAAAGTAGGCGCGTTCGGTGTTCATACTGGCTGCTGCGCTCAATGTGCACCTCCGAGATACGCTTCCTGTACTTTGACGTTACCCTTGATGTGCTCGGGCGCGTCTTCAACAATTACCGTCCCCTGGGCGAGTACACTGATGCGATCAGCCAGACTGAACACCACGTGCATATCGTGTTCGATGATGATCATGGTGATACCGCGGCTGTCGCCAATGTGACGCAACACTTCAATAGTGTTGTTGGTATCAGCCCGGCTCATGCCGGCGGTTGGCTCATCCAGCAACAATAATTTGGGCTCCTGCACCAGCCCCATTGCCATCTCGAGGCGCCGCTTATCTCCGCGTGACAGAGAGGCGGCCACCATTTCGTGTTTGTCGGCCATGCCCAGATCTTCCAACACGTGAATCGCACGATCGCGAATGTCTGTCTCACGCCGCATCGGCTTCATCGCGTTGAATTCAAAGATGCCGTCGCGATGGGCAAGTGCCGGAATCATCACATTCTCAAGCACGGTAAGATCAGAAAAAATCTCCGGCGTTTGAAATACTCTGGACACACCGGCCTGATTGATCTGGTGCGGCTGGCGGCCCAGTAGATTCTGCCCGTGAAACATCACGGTGCCACTGTCGGGCGTGAGCCTGCCAACAAAGCAGTTCAGCAGCGTTGACTTGCCAGCACCATTGGGACCGATGATCGCATGAATGCGGCCCTCTTCGACGGTCAGGTTGACGTCGTTAAGCGCCTGCAAGCCGCCAAATCTTTTGTTTACGCCTCTGACTTCGAGAGCACTCATATCGATCTCCTATTGTGCTTTCGAGCGTCTGCGAAACACTCGTTTGTACAGCCCGTTGACACCACCCATCAATCCACCCGGCATGAAGATCACGACGAGCATGAACATCAGGCCCAGGGTCAGGTGCCATCCTTTGCCAACGAAGGGATAGATGATGGTCACCATAAAATCTTCGATGCCATCCGGCATGAATGCAAACCACTGGTGCAACAGATTGTCGTTAATCTTGGAAAAGATATTTTCGAAGTATTTGATCAGACCGGCGCCGAGTACCGGGCCAATCAACGTACCGACGCCACCGAGAATTGTCATCAGTACGACTTCACCCGATGCAGTCCACTGCATACGCTCAGCTCCCGCCAGCGGATCCATCGACACCATCAGACCACCGGCAAGACCCGCGTACATACCAGAGATCACAAAGGCTGCCAACGTATATGGCCTGGGATTGATACCGGTGTAGCTCAGACGCTGATTATTTGACTTAACGGCCTTGAGCATCATGCCAAACGGCGAGCGAAAGATCCTGATCGAGATATAGAATGCGATCAGCAACACGACAGCGCACAGGTAGTACCCAACGTTGAACGTCCACTGCCAGTCACCAAAGCTGACCTTGTGGCTGTACCCCATCTGCAGCCCGAATAGTGACGGCGCCGGAATGTTGCCGCCGACAGTGCCACCATCGAGAATGCGCGGATCGTTCAGTGCAGTCTGCAGTCCCGTCTCACCACCGGTGATGGGTGTCAACACCGACGCCGCCAGCGCAAACGACATCTGCGCGAAGGCCAGTGTCAGAATCGAGAAGTAAATCCCCGAACGGCGCAGCGAGATGTAGCCGATCAGCAGTGAAAACACGCCTGCCACCAACGTTGAGACAAGGATCGCCGGTATGACATTGATCGTCAGCAGTTTCAGCATCCAGACGCCCGCATAGGAGCCGGCACCCAAAAAGGCTGCATGCCCGAAACTGAGATAGCCAGTCAGACCGAACAGGATGTTGTAGCCGATGGCAAAAATGCCAAAGATCACGAAGCGCTGCATCAAATCCGGATAGCCGGCATTGAATTGAGCAAACTGAGAGCCTTCCGGAAAGGGATTCAGAAAGATTGGCGCCGCTGCAACCAAAAGCAGCACGAACAGCAGCGTTAGAAAATCGTTGCGAGATAGGCCTAACACTGGATCAGCTCTCCATAACACCCTTGCGGCCCAACAATCCTCGCGGGCGAGCAAGCAAGATAACGATAGCGGCGAGGTAAATCACCACCTGATTGATGCCTGGAATGAATTCGATCACCTCACGCATGGACGCGAAACTTTCAAGTATGCCAAGAATAAAGCCGGCCAGAACTGCACCCGGCAGCGACCCCATGCCACCGACGACGACCACCACAAAGGAAATAACCAGGAAATCCATGCCCATGTGATAGTTCGGCGGATTGATTGGCGTGTACATCACGCCGGCAAGGCCAGCCACGGCGGCTGCAATACCGAACATGATGGTAAAACGTTTATCAATGTTGATGCCGAGCAGGCCGACCGTTTCACGATCTGCCATACCGGCACGCACGACCATGCCAAAAGTAGTGAACTGCAGGAACGCAAACACGGCAAAGATTATGACCATGGCAAACAGGAAGTAGACAATTCGCCAGTATGGGTACATCAGTTGTCCAGGATCGAGCCCGACGAGCTGACCAAAATCGAACGAGCCAATGAAAGCCTCAGGTGCCGGAACCGGAATCTGGTTCGCGCCGAAGTAGGCCTTGATGATTTCCTGCAACACAATGGCCAGACCGAAAGTCACCAGAATCTGGTCGGCGTGCGGGCGCTTGTAGAAATGCTTGATCAGGCCGCGCTCCATGAGGAAGCCGACCAATAACATAATCGGAATGGCGAAAAGTATCGCCAACGGTACCGCCCAGTCGATTATCGCCTGCCCGGCGGCCTGCCCAAACCACTCTTCCAGATAGGGCGTTTTTACCTGCAGCGGTCGGCCGAGGAAATCTGTTTTGGTTTCGTCGACGGTGATAATCGACAGCGATAGCAGCTTCTGCAACGTCACGGCGCAGAAGGCGCCAATCATGAAGAGCGCGCCGTGGGCGAAGTTGACCACACCCAGCGTGCCGAAAATCAATGTCAGCCCCAATGCGATCAACGCATAGGCACTGCCTTTGTCTAGCCCATTCAGGACCTGCAATAATAGTGCAGATAGTTCCATCGCTTATCGTTCGAGTTTGGTCGCGAGCGGAGTGATCGCAAACATTTGAATTGCGGATTTTGTGCCGACAGGTGAACCCGCCGGCACAAAATCGGGTCGCAGACTAGCCTGCGTTACAGGTACCCAGTTCGCCGCCGAAGATCGAGGCGTCATAGGTGACTTGCGCCGCCGGTGTGACTTCCACAATCTCGAGCAGGTCAAACTCGGAAGACGGGTTTTCCTTACCCTTCACAACCAGCACGTCCTTGAAGCACTGGTGGTCTTCGGCGCGATACAGGGTCGGGCCGTTGCCCAGACCGTCGAACTCGAAGCCTTCCAGTGCTGCGGCAACGCCACAGGGGTCGTGGGTGCCGGCACGTTCACAGGCATCTGCATACAGCAGTGTCTGCACGTAGCAGGTGTGCGCCGCCTGGCTGGGCGGAAAGCCGTACTTTTCACCGAAGGACTTGACGAATGCCTTTGAACCTTCATCCTGAAGTGACCAGTGCCAGTTAGTGGAACCGAAGATGCCTTTGACGTTTTCGCCGGCACCCTTGGCCATCAGACGCGAGTACAACGGTACGATGATCTCGAAGTTTTTGCCGTTAGCCTGAGCGTTACGCAGACCAAACTGAACAGCAGACGTCAGCGAATTGACCATATTGGCGCCGTAGTGATTCAGAACCAGCACGTCTGCGCCAGAGGCCTGAACCGGTGCCACGTAGGATGAGAAGTCGGTCTGTGCCAACGGAGTCTTCACTGCCGCGACTGTCTCCCAACCCATTGCCTCTGTGGAGGTGCGCACCGCTTCTTCTGTGGTGTAACCCCAGTTGTAGTCGGCAGTCAGGTGGTAGGCACGGCGATCGGTACCGTAGTTGTTGCCAAGGATCGGCGCCAGTGCTGCACCAGACATGTAAGAGTTGAAGAAGTGACGGAAACCGTTTGCCTTCTTGTCCTTACCGGTGGTGTCGTTGGAGTGAGTCAGGCCAGCCATGAAGATGACACCAGCCTCCTGACACAGGCCCTGTACCGCTACCGCAACACCAGATGACGAACCACCGGTGATCATGATCGCGCCGTCTTTTTCGATCATTGAACGCGCTGAGGCGCGCGCTGCATCGGGTTTGGTCTGGGTGTCACCGGTGACGTAACCGACCTTGCGACCCAGGATACCGTTGCCCTTGAGCGCCTTGGAGGAGAAAGTTGCCAGCATGCCGCCATCGCCGCCACCGTTCAGGTGCTCTACGGCAAGTTCGTAGGCGCGCAGTTCGTCTGCACCCTCATCGGCATAGGGGCCGGATTGCGGGACGTTAAAGCCGAGCTTCACTTCGCTGCCTTTCGGCTCGTTGGCGTAAGCGTAGGCCTTGCTGGTGAAGATCATCGGTGCGCCGGTGATAACCGCTGAAGCCGCACCCGCCTTCAGTACCGCACGTCTGGACCAGTTGTTTTTGCCACTCATTTGATTCTGTTCCTCGGAGTTAAATTGAACCGCCTGTTCTCGATCGACGGTTGACAATGGAACACACGGTTCGCTATTTGAAACCGCGCTTGGCACGGGAGCAGTCGCAGCCGCAGCCCGATGACGCAGTATAGGGCGACTCACCCTCATCTACGAGAACAATATTGTTTAATATTTTCAATGATTTAAATATCAGACAGTGTCCAAAACAGGATTATTGCCCGAGAATCTCAGATGTTGTTACGAAAAGTAACAGGCCGTTTCAATGAAGAATCGTTTCGAGTTCAAGGATCGGCCGAAGTTCAGGCCCGGCTGCGATTCAACCCCATTCGCTGACGGCGCTCCCACAGCGCCTTTCGGCTGATACCGAGCATGGCGGCGAGTTCGGTCTCAGAGACATCTTCCTGATAGCGAAGTACAACAAAACGGAAGTACTCATCGAGGTTCAGGCAGGTGTGCGCCGCACCCTCTGCGTCGTCGGTATCCCCTGCCAACAGGTCGAGCGAAAACCCGAAATGCGACGCCTGCAATGGCTGATCGTCGCACAGCAGGATGGCGCGCTCGACCATATTGCGCAACTCACTGACATTGCCTGGCCAATCGTAGGCGAGCAACGCGCTCTGAGCATCTGCCGAGATGGCCGGCAACGCTCGCCCAATGCGCGCTGCTGCACTGTCGAGGCAGGCTTGCGCGAGCGGCAGAATATCATCCCGACGCTCACGCAAACCTGGTACCCGGTGAGCATGCTCGCCAACGAACGTCAGCAGCAGCGCCGCCAGCCGGCCATCGGCTGCAAGCGCCTCTGGCGAACCCTCGCTGACCATCACCAGGTCGGTTTCGAAGGTGCGCGGCGCTGCGTAGCGGGCACCGCCTGAAAGCATCTGCACCAGACAGGCCTGCAACTCGTGATCCAGCTGCTCCGGATGCCGAAGCACAATGCTGCCACCCTGGGCGCGTTGCAGATGCGCCTGCAGTGCAGACGCGGAGTCAATCGCATGACCATCGGCGAAGACCAGTGGCCCTGCGCATTTGGTGCCGCGAGCATGAGCGGCTCGGGCGATCAGCTCCCGGCCGCTGCCCTGCTCGCCGTGCAGCCAGAGCGGCTGTTGCGGCTTGGTATCGTCCAGCTGCGCAATCAGCCGGCTTACCGGCGACTGCGCCGGCAGTTGTTCAAGCGTTGGCAAATAGCGTTGCAGATCACGCTGCAGCGCAGCATTTTGCGCCGATAACTGTACGGTCTGCAGCGAGCGCTCGATCAACAACAGCAGCTCGTCGTGATCAAACGGCTTGGAGATGTAGTCCACTGCGCCAAGCTTCATCGAATCGACCGCCGAGCGCACGCTGGCAAAGCTCGTCATGATGATCACCGGTACCGAGTCGGCACGGGCGATAATATCGGTACCGGGTGCACCGGGCAGGCGAATGTCGGCCAGAATCAAATCGAATGCGCGGCAGCCCAGTTCAATCGCCTGCTCTACCGTCGCCGCACCGGTTACCTCATAGCGATTGCGCTCCAGCATGCGGGCGAGCTGTTTGCGAATGACGTCTTCATCTTCGATCAGAAGAATCCGGCTCATGCCGCCTCCCCGTCCGCCGCTGACGCCAGCGGTAACAACAGCTCGAAACACGTACCGTTGGCAATTGACGGGTCGATGGTGATGCGCCCCCCATGATCGGTCACCAGACTGTAGACCAACGCCAGCCCGAGACCCGTCCCCTGACCCACCGGCTTGGTGGTGAAGAACGGCTCGAATACCGTCGATTGCTGCTGCACCGGGATGCCGCAGCCGCGATCCAGCACACGCACTTGCACCTGGTTGCCGATAACACTGCCGATGACATCGATCTTGCCATCTGGCGGTGTGACGTCGCAGGCGTTATTCAATAGATTGACGAAGATCTGCACCATCTGACCCGCATCGGCAACAATCGGCAGGGGTTGATCAATTTCCACACTAAACGCAATCTGTTGGGCGTCTTCTCGCAGGCGCACCAGTTGCAGCGCCTGCTCGATGCTGTCGCGCAGATCCACGCGCACACGCATCGCACCGATGGGCGCACCGCTGCGGGCAAACGTCAGCAACGATTTGACGATGGTATCGATGCGCTCAACCTGACCGAGAATGTCGTCGGAGGTCTCCGGCAAGGCATCGAGTGCGGATTCATACTGTAGATTCTGCGCAATGCTTGCGATACCGGTCAGCGGATTGCCAATCTCGTGCGCAACGCCGGCAGCCAGGCGGCCGATCGAGGCGAGTCGCTCGCTGTGGGCGAGTTCCGACTCCAGTGTCTCAAGGCTGGTTCGATCCTCGACCAGCAACACCACCCCGCCACCTGCGGCACTCCAACCCGGTGCGACCGCAATGCTGGACTTGTGAAAGTTGATGATCTTGATCGCGTCGCCAAGATCGGCCTGCTGGCGCAGCGACTGGTCCTGCTCCGAGGCCAGAAACTCACTGATCAGATCGCACCAGGGCGCCGGCAATTCCGCCACAGAACCGCGTCGGGCAGCAGCGCTCGGGATCGCGCTGATCTCCTCGAGTGCCGCATTCCAGATCAGTACTTCACCGCCGGGGCCCAGCGAGCATACCCCGATCGGCAGGCGCTGCAATACGTCTCGCAGATAGCGCCGCATGTCGTCGAGCTGCTTGGTGACGCCGCGCATCTGCTCGCGAGAACTCTCGAGCCGCAGCTCCATTGCGCGCAGGCTTTCGGTCAAAGCGTGGTCGGCCTGATCGGCCAGATTCAGGTTGCCACGCAGGGTCAGGCGCGCGAGCGTGGGCCCCAGCAGCCCGGAGAGATTTCGCTCAAGCTGCTCGTGCAACAGTCGCATCTCATAGGCCTTCAATTCACCCGGCTGCAGTTTCAGCACCATTAGCGCGCGCTGGATCTCCTGGTCGGCGACCTCGCGACCCAACAACGATGACAATTGCCGCGTGTATTCCTCTACCGTGGGCACCGTCACCAGCCCCGTGAGCGGTCGCATGGAATCCGATGTGCACGCCACTGCAGCATCACGTTCTTCGGTACTGAGACGGGTCAACATCGAGACCAGAATGAAAGCGGTGCAGTTACACACCAGCGAACAGAAGGTGGACAGACTCCAGACGTCGGTATCGGCAAAGCCCAGACTTGCAATCAGACGCTGCACCGAGCTGATCGACGCAGAGTCAGTCAGCAAAGGCATCACCAGCAGGATGAACCACACCGCAGCACCTGCCAGCAGCCCGGTGATAAACCCCGCCTGGGTGGCGCGGGTCCAGAACAACAATCCGAGCACCCCGGGCAACAACTGCACCGCCGCGACAAATGAGATCAGTCCCAGGCTCGCAAGCCCTTCATGCAGCTCGATCACCAGATAGAACGCGTAGCCCGCGGCGATAATGCCGGCGATCAGTACGCGCTTGCCCCAGAGAATGCGCTGATACAGATTGGCATCCGGGCCGATGGCGCCGATGCTGACGGGCAGAAACAGGTGATTCAGACACATATACGACAACGCCAGCGTCGTGACAATGATCATCGCGCTGGCTGCCGACAAACCACCCACGTATATCAACAGCGCTATCGACTTGTCGTTCAACATGCCCAACACGTGAAAGTCCGGCGCCAGCGGCAGCGACAGATACTTGCCGGCCCACAGAATTGGCAGGATTGGCAAATTCAGCAATAACAAGTACAGCGGAAATAACCAGTAGGCGGTCTTCAG
>CAZYDV010000198.1:0-11412 GCA_964646405.1 uncultured Granulosicoccaceae bacterium
TTCCAGAGCACGTGCAGAAGCCAGCAGGCGCATCGCCGCGTCGCGCTTGTCGCGCCGCCATTGCCAGCGCGCGAGATTGAGATAGATGTCAACGACATAGCGGCGACCGTTTATCGCGTAGTCGTGCTCAGGCGCAAGCGTTTGCATCTGCTCGATACGCTCGATCGCGTTGTTGCCGGGCGGCCGAGTGAGTCGACGCGCTTTGAGATCCGCGGTAATGGCGTCGGCCAGTTGCTCGATTGCTCCAGTATTATCGGGTCTGCTGCGTTCGGCGGATTCATCGGGCTGAGACAGCGGCACCGCATCGCCCTCCACCTCCAGACAGACGTCCTGCCCCACCTCGCAACTCCAGCCAGGCGAAGTCATCACGGCGCTCGACAGGCCCAACAGCACCGGGCAGGCTAGACGGACGAAGTTTCGGATCGGCATTTCTATCGGAGAAATCTTTGACGAAGACAACCGACGGATACTACTCGATAACATCCTGTGTCGGCATACGTAATATTACGTCTATTCCACAGGTCGTGCCATGTTTGACCGAGGGATTCTGAAAACAGTCAATGATTCCCGGGCCGCGCAGATTGACGACGCGTAGAGGCAGCTTTCAAGACCTTCGCCGGTGGGAAACGCCACAGCAGTCTTGCCTGATCAGACAGCTGAACCGCCAATGCGGCAGGGCTGCCAGCGCGCAATGTCAGGCACCACCGGTCACCGGTGGTGCGGGCCGTGGCGCCGGTACGCCAGCCGGCGGCTTGACCTTAACGCCCAGGCGTTCGAGCTCTCTCTCCAGCGCCTTCACGTCCCAGCCCATTGAAAATCGCGGGTGAGGCACGCGAACTGAAATCTCTTCAAACAAGATTTGCGCCCCGTCGTCGTGCTGCACACGCACCAGCCTGCGGCCAATCAACACCACACCGCCCGACCGACTCACCAGCTGCAAATCTATGTGTCCTGTCGATCGATTCCGGTGGGCCACTGGCGCATAGCGGTGACTGTCAATAGCGATTCGGACAATTTGAATCTCACCGGCTGATGTTTGCCGTTGCAGTATCTGCACTTGGGGCTGATCGGTTTTTGCCGCGCCGCCGTCGGCGGCATGTAGTGATATCTGGCCGAAGACACCAGCCAGTAACGCCATTAGCGCAATACCCGTTTTGAGCAAACGATTAGCTTTCATTTTCTTGCTCCCGCACGCTGTCGCCCGCGACATCACAGTTACCTTGCACACCCACAATGGCATTGAAGCCACTGATCAGGTGCTCGCGGGCGAATCGCGTCAGCCGAGGACTTCGACAGATGCTGTACTCGCGTGACTTACCATTCATTTTTTCAGTGTATTTCAGCAATCCATAGCGCTCAGCGATGATCGGCAGTGTCCGGTTGATCAGCCTCTTGCGAGCATTGCCGCGCTCGTCGAGCGTGGCATATTCACCTACCATCGCATCGACCAAAGCGCCGGCGCTATAGTGCTCGTCATTGAGCAGGCAGAGCAAACAGACGATAGACGATTCCGATTCGAGCAGGATGCTGATGTGCTTTTTCTCTTCGCGCTGATTGCGCAGTGGCAGCACACCGCATTCGTCGTACAGAAAGCTCTCGATCCGGGCCCACAGCGTAAACACCATCGCTATACGGCCGATTTCAGCTTTGCCGTCAAACAACGGAATTGGCGGGCGTCGATCGGTCTCCTCGCGCCAATCCGGGTTGATCCCCAGATCGGTGCCGATCGGAGCAGGTTCCGCGCACTCGTTTTCGTTCGGTTTCGCTAGCGGGGCTTCAGTCATCGGTCTTTGTCTTGAAAGGATCCTGTCTGTCAGACTCATATGCAGCCTGACAATTTCAAACTCAACGTGCCAACCGGTAAAATTTACCCTAAGCTACATTTATCAAACCTTGCAACGCTGTTTTTTCTTTTATTTACAAAAGCTTGCGGGTTCCACTCTCATGGAACCCGCGGTTTGCAAAGATTTCTTTACTCAAGTGTCAGAGCGGTGAACAACGGATTGCTATCACGATTGATCAGCGCCGCAATCGGCTTGCCGGCAGGAGCGGCCGCGACCAATTCGCGCAATTGCGCAGTCGACTCGACAGGCTTCTGATTGAACGACATCAGTACGTCGCCGGTCTGGATACCGGCTAGTGCCGCCACACCATTCGGATCGACACCGGTTATCAGCACACCACCCGCCTCTACCCCGGTTTGGCTGCGCTGCTCATCCGTTAACGGAGCGATGCTCATTCCGAGGCGCTCATCGGCTCTGGGAGCGGTGGTTCTGGCCGGTCCCACTTCCCGATCTTCGGCAAGCTCGGCAATGACCACATCCAGCGCGATTTCTTTGCCACCACGCAACACCGTCATCTGAGCCGGTTCACCGACAACGGTTCCACCAACCATAGGCGGCAGATTGGACGAGCGAGCCACATCCTGACCATTGAATGACAGAATGATATCGCCGGTGATTACACCAGCTTCACTGGCCGGACTGTTGCGTGTCACCTTCGATACCAGCGCGCCGCGCGGACGATCCATACCAAACGATTCGGCCAGATTCTGATCGACATTCTGAATCACGACGCCAAGCCATCCACGGCTGACAAAACCTTTCTTCTGCAACTGAGCCGTGACGTTCTTGACTACGTTAACCGGAATCGCGAATGACAGCCCTTGGTATCCACCCGATCGCGAGTAGATTTGCGAATTTACACCGACCACACGGCCATCGGTATCAAACAGTGGGCCGCCGGAGTTGCCCGGGTTTACCGCCACATCAGTCTGAATGAAAGGCACGTAGTTACCATCCGGCAGACTGCGAGACAGCGCAGAGACGATACCCTGGGTCGCAGTATATTCGAAACCAAACGGCGAACCGATTGCCAGCACCCACTGACCCACATTGAGATCACTGGAATCACCGAGCGTCACGGTTGGCAGGTCATTGGCGTCGATCTTCAGCAACGCGATATCCGTCCGCTCGTCCGCGCCGATCAGTTCAGCGGTGTACTCGCGTCGGTTGGGAAACTCGACGCTGATTTCGGCCGCGTTATCGACGACGTGTGCGTTGGTCACGATGTACCCATCGCTGGACAACACAAAGCCAGACCCAAAGCCCACGCCACGACGAGGGGCCTGTTGCGGGTTTTGTGGCATGTTTTCAAAGTAGCGGCGGAAAAATTCCGGCATCTCCTGGCCATTGAACTCGGGTTGCTGCGATGGACCGTTGGTCAGGCGATTACCGGTGACAGAAATCTTCACGACTGCCTTGCCGTGCTGCGCCACCAGTGACTCGAAATCCGGCAGACCTGTCGCATTGGCGATATTCGCGACCATCGCCAGCAGCCCGACCGCGACAAACAAGAAGGCACGAGAGGCTCTGTCCGCCATCGTGCTGCCCGATCGGAGCGCCACCGACTGGTGCGACCGACTGTTGACTACCATTTCTCTCATGATGCTGTTCTCCAAAAATGCGGTTACCACCGCGACGCCATGAAAGATAGTGGTTGGCTGACCCTGAATACAAAAGGTAGTTTTTACCGGGTAAATCTTACCCGGCGGTATCGAAACATCCGGCGTTGCGCACGCGCCTGATATACTTTGAGACGATGACTAACACGGTATTTACATTGCTCGGCACCGGATCTTCCGGCGGCGTCCCGCGAATTGGCAACGACTGGGGCGCCTGCGATCCGTCCAACCCGCGAAATCGTCGCCTGCGTTGTTCCATGCTGATTGAAAAGTCAGCAGCGAACGGTGAAAAGACCATCGTGTTAATCGATACCGGGCCGGATATGCGTCAACAACTGCTGGCAAGCGAGGTCGAATACCTTGACGCCGTGTTGCTCACTCACTCGCACGCCGATCATATTTTCGGCCTGGACGACTTACGCCAACTGGCGATCAGGCACAGAAAAAGAGTCGATGTGTACATGGATGACGTCACGTCCAGGGTGGTCATGGTACCTTTTTCATACTGTTTCAATCAGGCGCCCGACAGCAGCTACCCGGCCATCTGCAACGAGCATCGGTTGCAAGCCAATGCCCCTCTTATCGTCAGCGGCGCTGGTGGCGAGATAGAAATCACCCCGTTCGAAGTGGAGCACGGTGATATCCCTGCACTCGGCTTCAGGGTGGGTGGACTCGCCTACGTCCCGGATGTGAAAACCATCGACAAGACCGAAAGCCAGGCGTTGCTCAAAGGCCTCGACACGCTGATCATCGATGCGTTGCGTTACACCTCGCACCCGACTCATATGAATGTCGATGAGGCACTGGCCAGTATTAAGAATTTCGCGCCGGCACAGGCCATTCTCACCAACATGCACAATGCGATCGACTACGATACCCTCAATGCCGAGCTGCCGCCGAATATACGCGCCGCCCATGACGGCATGAAGATTGTTGCTGCGGGCTAATTCTCCACGGAACGCTACCAGCCATAGTCGTGCGTGAGTTCTTCGCCCGCCTCAATCGTGCGTAGCGTGACCACATCAACGTCAGTCAGGGCGCAATTGGGATCGCTGTCGTGATTGATGAAACGAAAATCATTGGTCACCCGGAATCCCTCGGTGTCGCTAAGCCACAGCACATAGGTTCCGTCCTTACGGGTAGATTTACCCTGTAATGGCCCGAGGGTCACGTTTGCCTTGATACGTTTGCGTGCGAACATGCCTTTGCCGTGTATCGGACTTTTGTCGACGGCCACCAGATCGACGGGAATTCCGTCGACGCGTTTGGTGCGTGCCGCCTTCTTTTTACCCACAGGTTTTTTTTTGGCTTTGGCCATGAGAGCGTCTCTATGCGAATGGTATTGCCGGCGTAAAATCGCCACAAGCGATCATCTAATCTGGACTGGGACACCGGGGTTGCCAGCATGATGCACCAAAGATGACACAAAACATAATGCAGTGACGCTGGAATTATTCAGCGGTCTTTCGCGAATAACGATTACTTTCAGTGATCACCAGATCCAGCGGTACGTCCCAGGGCTGCGCCGGCAACTGTCGATGGCGCTGACAATCGTGAGCAACGCCCATCAACACCGGCCCCGATTGAGAATTTTTTTTGAACGCAAAGGTGCGATCGTAAAAGCCGCCGCCCTGCCCGATACGATTGCAGCCAGTGTCGAATACGACCAACGGTGTCAACACCAGATCAAGCGATTCGGGTGCTCGCCAGTCAGCTTCGCTGCAGTCGGGCTCCAGCAAGCCAAAACCGCGTTTTTGCAAAGCATCACCTGGCATCCACGGTGCAAACAACATCTGCTGCCCACGAAGCACCGGCAGATAAAATTGCTTGCCGCAGTTCGCACCCGTGTCGATGATCGGCACGACGTCGATCTCACCCCTGATCGCGATATAGGCTGCAATGTGAGTCGCCCCGTTATATACCGATTCGGCAGCTACGCGACACTGCAATAGACGAGCGTGGCGGCGCAGCGTTTCATCGTCCAGCGCTGCACGCCTGGCACGAAAACCTGCCCGCAATTGTTCGATGTCTTGTGTCAAGGCGACGGTTCTCTGAGAATCAACGGACCGGTGGCCAGTTGCGGATCAGGTTCAGGCCGCAGCGCCGTAGATTGATCGGATGCCAAAAATACCCCCCTATCCGAATAGATAAACAATCGATGATTAAAGTACTTGTGCCGACTGGCGGAGTAGATATCGGAATCAGGCCCAAAATACGGCGCCACGTCGCGCGCGGTGATCGACAACAATGCCGCGACCACCACGATGGCGGCCGCCGCACATAAGCCTGCCCAGATACGTCGCAAAAACTGCGGACAGGCAAACGCCAGCAGAGCGAAACCCAGTAGCGAAATCAGGAACCGCTCACCCAGATTCACCACACCGAAATTGTTTCGACCCGGCACGAGATAGAGAACGATCAATGCCAGGGTCATTAAAAAAACTGCCGACAATCGAACGTGTGAGAACGGCACGGACACCTGCGGCCGGCCACGCAGCCACTGCCAGGCGAGCACGCCAAACCACACCACCACGACCAGCACCATAGCACCATTGATCACGGCGCCCGACAGATAAATCCAATGCCATTGCTGCAACACGCTGGTGCCGTCAATGGCAATAAAATTGTGAAACGGGCCCTGTTTGGCTAGTGTGTAGGCCTTGTAGCCGAACCACTGAACAATCGACAGTGGCGCCTCGAGCGACACGGCAGAGTGGGCCAGCTTGATGACCAGGTACCAGCCCATCAGCAAAAGGCTCGGCAACAGCGCAAGCACTGCGATCACACGAACACGCAGAGCCCACCCGCCCAAAATCACCGCCGTCCCGATCGCCACCACCAGCACAGCGTAGCTGGCGGCATGGGCAAAGAACACCAGCACGGACATCACCAGCAGCCAGATTGTCCGGCCGCCGCGCAAAAAACCCAGCCAGCCGATTAGCAGCAGTATCAGGCCGACCTGATTATTGATGTATCCGTTCCAGAACCCGGGTCCCAGCAACAGGGTTGCAACCAGAATCATATTTATAGTGCCGGAATGATCCGGCCAGCACAGTCGCGCCGCACGGTAGCAACAGGCAGCGCCGACGAGCAGATAGATCGCGAGCCAGATCCTACCCGCGGTGACCGGCGAGGTGACGCTATTCAACGCCGCCAGTACAAACTGGGACAGCGAGTTGGGCACAGGCCAGCTCGCCAACTCATACGCGCTGTCTGGCTGACCCGCCAGAATGCTGTGCAATAGCCAGCCTTGAAACATCCACTCGGGGTAGTCGTGCAGGATCGGAAAGGGTTGCACGATCACAAGCAAGCCGGCGACAGCGGCCACATAGGCGAACGCAACCAGATGTAGAAATCGTTCGAACTTCAAAATGGTCTCGCTCTTTGATGAGCTCACGGAAAAGGCGACTCTTTGCTATTTCGGCAATGCCGGGCTAAATCTCCACGGCAACGGTCGCTAATAACTAATGGAACCGATCGAAAAAAAACCACTTGCCGGACCACGAACGCGATGAATTCAAAAGCCGAGGAACTGTCCAACTGCCTGATTTGTATGGGTGGAGAGAAAACCGAGGTCATCACCCGGGTGCGCGAAACGCTGCCATTTGCGTTGGAGTGCAACATCGACTATTTCACGGATGTCATGCGCGATTTATCTCGCCTGCTGCCCGATTTTGACAACTACACATTCGTCTTCACGCGCGACGTCGGCGAGCTGCCGGCAAAGTTTACCGATACCCCGCTGTTGGTTCCAATGGTTATGGGTGATGAATGGGGCCGTATACCCGCTTACGCGGATTCGGTGCACGCGGTGTTCAAGGCGCCGGGTCAGCATATTAAGGTTGCAACCCACAGTGGATGGCCGCGTTTCAATGCCATGGCACTGCTGCAATATCTTCGCGTGCAGGTAAAGCGCTACCCCAACTACTGGAACTCGAAGAACAATATCTTCGCCATGCCGTATGGCTACTATCGCCTGCCCAAGGTCGATTCTGTGCGCCCGATCATGGAGCGCTCGATCGATGCTTCGTTCACTGGCAGTCTCGATCATCGCAGCAACGGAAGCCTGTTGCGACGCATCGCAAAGACCAACAAAGTGCTCTCTCGCGAGCGGCTGGTGCGAATTGTCGATCAATGGAAACAGGGCAAGCCGTATACAGTGGACGTGAAGCTGTCCAAGAGTTTTCCCCGCGCCAACGATGTACCGGAGTTCAACGACTACCCGCAAATTCTGATGGACACCAAGATCTGCCTGTGTCCGCGCGGCACGCACCTGGAGACCTACCGACTTTGCGAAGGGGCCTACTACGGCTGTGTGCTGATCGCCGAGGAACAACCCGATCACTGGTTCGCCAAAGATTCACCCGCGATCATCCTGCGTGACTGGCGCAAGCTGCCCGCGCTACTGGACGAATTGCTGGCAGATCCAACGCGCCTTCGTGCATTGCAACAGGCGTCGCTGGACTACTGGGATTCAACCCTCGCACCGGCTAACATTGCCGCATATATGAGCGAGCAACTTTGCAAAATTGACGGTAAGCAAAGCCTCTCACCAGTCAAACCGGATCATACCGACGACCTTCGCAAAGCTGCCTGATATACCGAGGTATCAGGGGAACTGCTGGACCGAAAAGCCCGCTTTTTCGAGTTGCGCAAGTACACCATGGCGCCCGACCAGATGCAGGGCGCCAACCAGCACCAGTTCAATTTCTTCGGTGGCCAGCATCTGTTCGATTTTCGGCATCCACGCTTTGTTGCGCTCTACCAGCAGGGACTGGTAGACGCGCGGAAACTCAAGCTGCATTTCGTCCAGATTAGCCGATGAGGCCAACGCCTGCATATCGCCTGAGCGCCAGTCGCGGCGCATGGCTTCAAACTGCTGCTGCAGATTGTCCAGATCGCGAATGAAGTAGCGCAAAAAACGATCTTCGTTGCCGATGCCGAGCGAGCGAATCATCGCCAACTGCTGATCCATCGTCTCAAGCCCCACAACGGCTTTCTGGTCGCGACTGGCTCGCGAGGCATAGTGACTGTCCACACCGGCGGTGCCGACACCAAAACGCATTAGTTCAGCCGGCAACAGCGCCATGATCAACCCACCTGGCTTATACAGATTGAAGGTTGCGGCCGGCAGATTTCGCGCCTGCATCGCCTGCTCAAATTGCAGCCAGGTTTCAGCGCTGACCTTCTGCTGCAGTGATTCGCCATTGGGCCACAGCAGCCCGGCCCCCATCAACGTGGCCAGACCGTTCGCCTGGGCCTTCTGCAAATCCACTTCCAGCACCAGCAACTGCGCTTGTGCGTAGGTGGTGTCGAATGAAGGCGGCAACGGATAATCCTTTGCCGCCAGCATGTGTATCGTGCCACCGATAAACAGATGTCGTTCACCATCACTGACTTTCCACACCGGCGCGGCGGCACCGGCAGCAGTGCACCAGAGCGTCAACAGCCCGGTCAGGTAAAGGAGCAAAGGCTTAACTACATTTTTTATAGGTTTCATTCGTTTGTTACCAGTGACTACCCGCATTGATTTGAATATCCTCCATGGTCAGCCCGGTCGACCGATCGCTGCACAAAAATGAGACCAGTTCGGCGACCTCGTCAGCCTGAACAATGCGTCGCTGTGCGTTGGCATCGCGGATCCCGTCCAGCACCGCGTCAATCGAGATGCCCGCGTTAGCGGCAATCGTACCGGCACTCTCGTGCAGCATGGGTGTCTCAACCCAGGTTGGACTGACCGCCACACAATTGATTCCGTGTGGTGCCCCTTCAAGTGCCACCACGCGGGAAAGACCCAGCAATCCCGCTTTAGACGCACAATACGCTGCGTAGGTTTCCTGGCCGCTGCGCGCAGCGGTCGATGCGATATTGATCACCCTGCCCCAGCCAAGTGCTTGCATACCCGGCATACAGGCCCGAATCGCGCGAAACGCACCGTTGAGATTGGTATCGATCACTGACAGCCAGTCGTCGTCGGTGTGATCGCAGATGGACTGGTGGACACCCACACCGGCACTGTTGACGAGTACCGAAATCGTCCCGAACTGTGACTCTAACTGCGCGACGCAATCGTTAACCGATTCACTGTCGCAGACATCCAGCGCGACAACCCGTGCGCCGGGTAATTGCTGTTCCACCCGCAGCACAAAAGATTTGTCCGCAGCCCGTCTCGAGCCCACCGCCACCTGCATGCCATCGCGCAACAGCGCACCGGCACAGGCGAGACCAATGCCGGCGCAACCGCCGGTTACCAAAGCCACCCGTACTGGCTTACTCACTGCTCACCTCCTCGACTGGCGATGACACCCGCAGCACCCTGCGACAACACCGCGCAAAGTACGATGGCACCGCCGGCCAGTGTCGCCAAAGCGGGTACCTCGCCAATAAAAAGCCAGACCCAAAGTGGCGCCAGTGCCGTTTCACCCAGCGCCAGCAATGGCACTTGTGCCGACGGTACACTGCGCGATGCCAGTGTAATCAGGATAAACCCAAATCCAACCTGCACCGTACCCAGTAGAATCGACATCAGCAGATCGTGCGGACTGATCGCAAAACTCTGCATAAAGGGCACGCAGGCAAGCGCTGCGAGCAGACCGGCAAAGGCCGTAGCGGCCAGCATATCCCGCCGAGTGCCGACGATTCGCAGGGCGACCACCATGACGGCGAAACCTGCGACCGCGCACAGTGCGTAAAGAATGCCGATAACGTCGTCTGCACTGACACCACCAGACACCATCACAGCGATGCCAAGCGCTGCCGCACACATCGCAAACCAGGTGATCCGACTCACGTGCTCACGCAGAAAAACCCAACCCAGCAATGCCGAAAAAAATGGCCCGGTACTGAGTAACAGTACCGTGTTGGCCACCGACGTGTGATACAGGCTCAATACATAAAAAATGAACCCGCAGGCAAGCGATGCCGATACCAGCAAATCGAACCGCCGGAAGGCCCGCACCAATGGCAGCACGCGTCCGGACTCGCGAATCGCGATGAAAACCAGCACGGTAAAAGTGAATGCCACGGATCGATAAAACAGTACCGTCCAGGCATCTGCGGATTCGACCAGGCGCACCAGAAGGCCGGCGGAACTGAGAAAAACACCAGCCAGAATGGCGTACAACACGCCCCGACGGTAGGACTGATTCAAGTTGATATTTCCGGACGGTGATCGGATGGAAAAAAGCGCTAGGCCTGGCTATAACGCTAAACTGGCAACGCCATATCGAGAATTTGCGCTACATGGTAAACGCGTCGATTTCCCAATTCTTCGATCTGATGCCTGCAGGACGTGCCATCTGCGACAATCAGCGTTTCGGCATCGGCACCGGCAATCGCCGGCAACAAATCCAGTGACGCCATCTGTCGCGAGACCTCGGCCGTATCTGCCGCATAGCCAAACGCGCCGGCCATACCGCAGCAACTGCTTTCGATAACCTCAACCTGCAACTGCGGCACGCGAGACAATACGCCTTTGACGGAGCCCATCAAATCGAAGGCTTTCTGATGACAGTGCCCATGCAGCAAAACGCTTTTTTTCAACGGCGCAAACGCCAAATCAAATCGCCCGAGCTCGGATTCGCGATGAAGAAATTCCTCGAACAGAAAGCTGTTTGCCGCCAACCGTTGTGAATCCTCACCGGGTAGCAGCGAGACGTGCTCATCGCGCAGTGTCAACAGGCAACTGGGCTCAAGGCCGACAACCGGCACGCCACGGCGTACCCAGGGTAACAAAGCCGCCTGCAGGCGAATGGCATGCGCTCGCGCTTCATCGAGCATTCCGGAAGCAAGACAGGTACGGCCGCAGCAAAGCCGCGTTCGGTCACCACTATTGGCAATGTGGACGCGATAGCCCGCCTTGTGTAACACATTGCGCGCAGCATGCAAATTCTCCGGTTCAAACCAGGTATTGAAAGTGTCACTGAGCAACACGATTTCGCGATCAGCAC
>CAZYDV010000199.1:0-11391 GCA_964646405.1 uncultured Granulosicoccaceae bacterium
GGCAAATTGGCTGCAATCACTTGGTCTGGCTGGGCAGCCAGTACGGCGGCATCGAACATCCGGCGCAGTAGCGCTCGCTCTTCAGACACGAATGGACTCAGGCTGACTGGGGGATCGCTATGGTACCGCCACCGGGGATGTGCTCACAAATGCAAAGCGCAGGCGAAGGCCACTCAGCCACCAGATCGCGCAGACAGGCCAGGCTCAACACCCGAGACATCGCGCCAGCCAGCCGCCACGCCTGGCTTGAAATTGCACGAACGCGAGCCCCGGTTCAGGCTTCATGGTTTTCGATTCTGGCGCCATTGCTCCCATTGACTGACGTCACGCGGCTGTCGCTCGCCCGTGATCGCCGCCAATGCACCAATGATATCGGCCTTCAACCAGGCCGGATCAGTTCGCCTTTGCAAGCGTTCGAACAACGCTGTCAGCGTGGCCTCATCACCCCGGTTGAGCCAACCACTGGCGACAATCGCAGCAATCGACGGCTGGAAGATCTTGCCGCTGTCATGATCAACAACGGGTGCAGGGTCTGTGATCCATGCGGGATCAATTTTTCCGTGCCCGTTGATCGCCAGTGCCAGCAGCAGATACCAACGGATCAGATCATCCGCAGGCACTTGTCGGCGGGTGAACATAGTGATCGGCGCAGCACGGTACGAGGCCTGTAGCAAGCGCGTGATGGCCAAACCAAATTCAGCCCGATAACGCATCGGGTGACGTGCCAGGCCGTGTCGTAAGTCTCTCGCGAAGTTATCGCCAATGGCAGTCGCAGTCAGCACGCTACGGATTTCTAGATAGAGCCGGTCGACCAAATCGGCATCCAGACTGGGTGTCCTGACGTCATCGTTCTTCAGTGATTTTGCAACGGATGCGACAGGAGGCTTTGGCGCACTCGCCTTCAAGTCGTGCAACATCCACAAGCTGCCACCGGATCGACGATAAGTACCAACAAAAACCCGGCGACTAAGGCTTGCCAGCGAGATCGGAGCAGAATCGACTCTGGCCAGCGGCCGGAAAGTCTGCCCGCCTTCATAACGCCAAAGGGTCCCGCGCGCACCGCTGCGCGCCGGCTCCTGCGTTGCCAGCCACAGGTTAGTGCCGTCTGAGTGCAACGCGGCCGGTCGACTATCCGCTGGCAACGCGATCGCCACCGTTTCGCTGCCATCAAAGCGCAACAGTTTTCGCCCATCGTCTGCGTCGGTCAATGCAAACAGCGCATTGTGGTGCGGTGTGATAGCGTCCACTCGGTCACTGACAGGCCAGCCATCGATCGTCTTGGCTGACTGCCCGTCAATAGCGAACAATTTAGTCGACGCAGCGCCATTGGCGAAGGCCCCCACCATGCATCGATCGGCAAACGAACGCACCGATACCAGTCGACTAAAAGGTGCCGCACCGGATGGAAACTCATACTGCACGCGCCAGCGGCCCTGAGTATCCCGTCGATGTAACTGACCGGTCCAGGAACCGGTCACCGCCACCAGATGATTGTCACAGACATCCATCGCATGCACGTGCATCACACTGCCCGACTGCATACTGCGCCACTGCCAGCGGCTGCCATCGGTGACGGCATATTCACCACTGCCCGCACTGCGGCGAGGGTCCTCAAACGGCCAGTACAACAGCCCCTCATGCACGACCGGGGTACCGGTGTCCTGCGAAAAAAGGCTTCTTTCATAGCGAATGTCAGCACCACTGACACCGGTGCTGTAGACATCGGCCACATTGGTGTCGGCGAACGGTTCGCCGTTGACAAACCAGATTCGGCCGCGGTAGGCAATCAGTTGTGACACGCCCGGCCATGTCGCGAATGACGCCACGAGCTTCATCTTCACAGGCTCCGCCCCAACCTGCAGGGACAACAGCAACAGCAAGATCGTATACAGCCAAACTATGGGTCGGTGGACGAGCATAGGAACGGTTTGCAGGCTAGACACCGCGTAAGACCACACCACCCCTTCATTGTTCAGCTTCGAACTACCGACCAGCACTTCGGTCGTATCCTTGAACTATCGCTTTTTAAACCTAACCCGCGTCCATCAACGGAGACTATCGACAGACCCATGCCTCTGATTCCCGGTTTGCTATTGCTGTGTCTAGTGGCGTTTGCAGAACCGGCTGCTGCGCGTACCGAGCAATCTCCCACCACATCAAACCTTCGGGAAACACTGGCGATACCCATCGCGGTCTATATTCTCGAGGCTGATGACGACACTGACTTGTCCAGCCGGCGCTCGACCGCAAGCATCGAAGCGCACTATGGGCACGTGAACAACATCTGGCGCCAGGCTAATATTCACATGAAGCCTGTCAGCATACAGCGCGTGACCGTACCGAGTGAATTGCTATCGGGTCTGGCCTGGCGGCGCGGTCGTGGGGGAATCGCCCGTTTTTTCAGCGCTATTCGACACGGCGAAATCGACATTCAAAACAACCGTGGACAGGCGCTGGTCAGTGCGTTCTATGTGCGTACGCTCGGCGGCCCCAATGGGCTGAAGCCACTGGGGGCGAATGCCTTGTTCGTCGCCGACAACACCAGCAACGACGATTTTCGAGTCACGAGCCACGAACTGGGGCACATTCTCAGATTGCATCACCCGATCAACAACCCTGATCTGCTGATGTTTCAGGGTTCCAACGGACAGCTATTGAGACCGGTCGAGCAAACGGTTGCACGCTACGCCGCACGCGGACTCTATCATTGGTAGGTCAATCAGATGACCACACTATTGATGACTAAAACGCTGGCTGGTCGCGACAACACATGCGACCACGACTGACTCACGCATGCCAATGACTCGCCGGCTCGCCGCACTGACCATCACACTCTGGCTCTATTGCCCGGCGGCATTTGCCGAGCCGGATTTTTTTGCGCTGTCAAAGCAATTGCTGATTGGCACAACAACCGAGCGGCAAACAGCCAGCAAAGCATTTATCGCACACGGCGGACGCGAATTGATACCAACGCTTACGTTGCTGATGCGTATCGGCGGTGCGCATGTGAACACCCGACAAGCGCTGGAAAACCTGTCGGGCGAGCCACTGCCCACCTGGCGCGACGCCATGTTGTACCAGCAAAAACACCACGACATCGTGCCGCACTCGAGCTACTACGATCTCAAACTTTGGTACTGGGGCAACATTGATCCGGATTTCCTGCCACTTTTTAAACAGCCGCAGAACCGTGAGCGAATGCGAATTCGCTTTGAGGAAATCACCTGGGGCGGCGCCCGCTTTGACAGCATCCCGTCGTTAGACAACCCGACACTGATCACCGCCCGCCAGGCCAATTACCTGCTGGACACTGATCTGGTATTTGGCGTAGCCATCAATGGAGACGTACGCGCCTACCCGCTACGCATCATGGGTTGGCATGAGATGTTCAACGATGTCATTGGCGGCGTACCGGTTGCACTGGCCTACTGTACGCTATGCGGCGCCGGCATCCTGTATGAGACCACCATCGAGCAGCGCGATGAACCCTTTGTGTTTGGTTCATCAGGCCTGTTATACCGATCGAACAAACTGATGTTTGATCGACAGACCAAAAGCCTGTGGAACCAGTTCACCGGTGAACCGGTCGTTGGCGCGTTGGCCCACTCCGGAATTGTACTAAAGACCAGACCCGTCACTATCACGTCATGGGCACAGTGGCGAACACGCCATCCGAACACCAGCGTGCTATCACTCGATACCGGCTATTTTCGCAACTATGATTCCGGCGTCGTCTATCGGGACTACTTTGCATCCCCCGATCTAATGTTTCCGGCCATCACCGATCAAAGTCGCCTGCAACAGAAAACGCTGGTATATGGCATTCGGGTGCCGGGCGGTGCGAAAGCCTGGCCAATTTCAGCCTTTGAAAACGAATCGGTAATCAATGATCGCGTCGGCCTTTCGAACGTTGTGCTGATCGGAGACGCCAGCACACGAACCGTGCGCGCCTATCATCGGTGCGACACGTCGTTCAGCGGCGATTCCAACCACCTCTACCATGCGGACGAGCGTTGGCAGATAACCGAAAGCGCACTGCTGGGCCCTAATGGTCAGCAGTTGTCACGAATCGCCGGGCACGTGAGCTACTGGTTCGCATGGGATGGCTATCTCGGCGCCAGAAGTGCGTTGTATGAGGCACCGAGCAAGCGCTGGTAAACGACAACCAGCGCTCATCAGTGCTATCCAACCGCAGTATGTCAGGTGGGGTCAATTATGCCGGCGGCGATCATTTTGAGTGCTGTAATGCCCGGTATAAAGAAATATTCCCCACCACGCGTTTCGACGAATCGCGGTATATTGGCGACAAAGTGAGGCGGCTTGTCGGTTCCCGGTTCCGCTGGAATGACCATCTTGCCGGGCATCTGGGCATCGTGATTACCCAGTATCGGATCCTTGTCGTTGCCCTCCTTGAAATCATTGCCATAGTTGACCCACTGCTGTTGCACAAACTCAAATTGTCGCTCTATAGATGCATTTAGCACCATAAAAGCAATGCCGTGCTCGCCTTTGTCGCCGGAGTCAGGTGTTGAGGTGCCGTACGGCAGCCCACGGCGCAACACACGGCGGCGATCGACCAGCGCACCCGGACGAGTGAACGCGCCGCGCTTTCCATACTCCAGCGAGCCACGGGGATTGATCCGTCGAAGGTGTGAACTCAATGGGCACCTGGCGCCCTGGATATCGTCGTTATAGGTGAAGTCACTGAGCATGCGGCTTCGTTCAGCCGGGTTTGCACTGGCGAATTTTTTGTCCCATTCAGCCTTTGCGGCATCGTCCGGCGCATTGACAACGGGCGCGCCGTTGTCTGCCCAGCGCCCGGTCAACTTCGCACCCAACATGCGTTTGGATCCGGGAAAGGACTTTGACTGTTCATCGAGAAATCGATTAAATGCACCGACGTTCTCGTGCAGCTTGCGATAAACCATATAGGTGCCATTGCGGGTGAGAAACGTCGGCACCGGCGCCATCGGATACTCCATCGCCTCATCTACATGCCCCAACAGAAATTCGCCGGTTGCCAGTGGCGACCAACTGCCATCGCGGTTGAGTTTGCCGCGCCCATGCACGCGCTGCTCGGCATTGGGCTGACCGGCAAACACCGGATCACCAATGCCATCGCGATAGCCAAAGTGCTCCTTGCCCGTCGGCATGCCGGTCTCATCGCGCAAGGCTGCTGCCGACTGATACGGCAGATCGTCCTCGCCATTCGGCCCCCGATGGCCCCGCAACAATTCAAGCCCGCCTGGCTGTTCTGCCAACAGACTCAGGATTTCCTGATAACGCGCCTCGACAAACGCCTCGGTGAGGCCATTGATGGACAACCAAATGTGAATCTCGTTGTTCCACACCGGATCCCAATGCTCCGGAGCACTCGGCCCGTTGTCGCCCAGAATCGCCAGGCGCTTTTTCATACCGGCTGCGAACTCCTGCGGGAACCCCATCAGTGATTTGTCTGGCAGCTCGATGGCACGTAGCCCGCTGAACGTAAACGCCACATTGGTGGTCACGTCAGGCTTCTCAACACCGGGATAGCGCTCAGGATCGGCATAGACGCCCGTGGTAACCAGTAGCGTAATTTTGCCGAGCGTGATTCTCGCAAGGTCAGCTTGATCAATACGAAAAAAAAGGTAGCGAGCAAAAAGGTATTTAGCATGCCCGTAGGCTTTGACGACATTGCCCTGAATATCGGTCAGATCCAGTTCCTGTTCCATGACTATCCCTCCTTTTGCTACAAAGTGGACTGACCGGGACGCCAGCTTGGGCCATCCAGGTCCGCGGGCTGCACACGTTCAACAAAGGCCTTGTATGCCGTTTGCACCGCAGCGGCATCCCTGCCCTGATTCTCAACGGCGAAACGGGTAAACTCCTGCTTCACATATAGCGATTTGAGTTGCTCTGCCAGTGAGTCATCAGTAGAGCCGTTGAAAAACAAGGCGGCATCCAACTGGCATTTTTTCATGTACTCAATGAAATCCTGCTTGTTGTTAACCTGGTCAAATGCGACGCAGTGCTCCCAGAGGTACCCCACTTTGCGCTCTTCACCCGATGTGAAACCCGTATACGAAAAATGATCCCAGACGCCGCCGAGATAGGCATCCAGATCGCCGTGAAAATTACTCGACATCACAAGGTATTTCGACTTTAGCCGATCGTACTTCGGCAGCGCACTGATGCGCAGCCGGTCCCATATCACCGAGAACACATCGTTTAAATTGACTATCGAATCGTTGCCCGGCAAAGATTCATAAAAGACATCATTCAATACGAACAGCCGGGCCAGGTAGGTATTGGGCACTTTCGCGAATGGACTATTCTCATGCAGCCGAATATCAGTGCAGCGCTTCAACGTTTCCTGCGCACAGGATATATCGCCCGCCATGCCGTTTTTGATCGGACTCATGATCGTCAACGCGTAGGCTTTGCCACTGGTGTTTGCCATTATGCTGCTCCACTCGCTGCTTTCTCATCCCGGAATCGCTGTGCGACAGCCTCGGCCGCCATACTCACCACTGGCGTTGGTCGCATCTCGCCCAAATGCCCTTGCAGAGCATTGAGCATGCGATGATAGTCTTTCAAAAACTCATCTGCCGGCTTGTCACTCGATGCCTGATCAAAAGCGAGTAGCGCTTTTTTTACTTCCTTTGCGGCTTTAACATCATTTGACGCCGCCATCGGATAGGCCGTGTAGTAATGACTGGTATCAATTTGATTGTGCCGAATGTAATCGTGAAACTTCGTCAGCGGTACCGACTTCGGGTAGCGGACATTCCACTTCCAGAATAGATCCAGCCCGGCGGGAATCGCAAAGGTGAACGAATCGACATACTGCGCCCAACTGCCGTTGAAATTACTAAAAAACAACATGTAGGAATAGTTGAGCTTTTCACGCGGCTGACTTTCGTCCAGATGTGGAAAGCTATTCCTCGGGATGATTACCCAGCGTGCGTAGTGAATCAAAGACAGCGTCTGCAGGCCGAGCAGCACCTTGGGCATTTTGGTCGCCGCCCAAAAAAACAGCCGATTCACCCAGGTGCTATACCAGCGAATCGGCGTGATGACATTCATTGCGTACGTCTTGCCGGCTATATTCGACATCGTGATCTCCTTTCGTGTGCGCGCGGTGTCGGACGACGATCACACCCCTTTACATCAAAAATTGTGGGCTTAGCTACAGAGTTACTGCAACGTTCTCCCAAGGACCACAATAGTTTTTACCCGCCACCGAACATTCGTTCCGAACCACAACCACAACCGTTAACTGCAATTCCAGCTACAGCCTCTACACAGTGTAGTCTGATTGAAAATCATTGGCCTTTTACGGTAAAAATACCTCATTGATACACAACGGTATTATTACAGTTGTGCCTTTGCTGTTGCCTGTGTAGTTTCAAACTGTGGCAATCATCCGGTACAAGATCGATTTGTATCGATGGTAAAAACCTCTTCTTTAGTTGTTAACCAGCAGCCGCAGGGAGCGAAAAACAGTGTCAAATGAAACCCAGTTGCGCGATGGTGTTGAAAAACACGTCTGGCCCGCAGGCAACGGACATGGAATTGTCGACAAGAAATCATCGGACACGCTGTTCGGCCCGCTGGGTCTGGGCCTGGGCAGTACACCCTGGACCACCCTGCTAAGCTTTCTTGCGCGTACTGGCATTCAGGAACAAACCGGTTCCAACGCGGGGGAAACCAATATCGAGAGCTGCGCCAAGGGCTGGGGACAGGGCGCCTATTCCAGCCGGGTGTTCAATGCGGACAAAGGCGTTGATCAGGAACAGCTCAACAAATTTATCGAACATCTCAATCGTATCGCCGCTGAACTCAAATCACCGAACGGACGTTTTACCTACAAGGTTCTGGGGTCATTCATTGCAACGCAGTTAGCAGAACCCTACTCGACGATTACCGGCATCAGGAAAGTTACCTCACGGCGCGACCGATTCACTGGCGTGTTTCGTGGCCACGTACAATGGCAGGGTTTTGTCACGCTATGCGGGCAGGTCGACAAAGACGGCGTGGTGCATGTCACTCCCGAACTGCTGCACACTTTCTTCAGCAGCGCGCACCCGTTTTTCGACAGCATTATCGATCGCCGTCGGCAAATGCGAGAGGGATCGCTGACCCCGGGCGATCGTTCAGGCGTGCTGGAAAACGCACCGGATCATATCGATCTCGTGGCCACCGACCATCGCTACAAAAAGAACAAGAGCGGCCTGATCATCATCCTGAAGATCGCACGCTACATGCTGTTTCCACCCCGAGCGAAAACCGGCCCCCTGCTGCAAAACACTGGCACCGCATAGCCTGCTTCAAGCGACTCGATGCGCTCGGCACAGTGATCATAAATGTGATGTCTCGATCCGTAACAGGACCGGACCGATGCCCGACTGTCCAATCCTGGTAAGCCCTGCACCAGTTCGAGCAAACACTCAGCATCGCGCATCCGGCTCCATCCGGCTCCGGATGTGGGCCTCACTGGCCTAAGCTGCCGAACATGCACTGGCAAAAATACACGGCACTCTGCCGACACGACTACAGGCTCACCTGAAACACGCTGTCCTGCACGCAAAACTGTTCCAGCAGCGCCCGCCGATAAAAATAGATCCCGCTGTCATCAGGCAAGCGGCATGGCGGGAACTCGCCATTGACATGGACTATCTCGGCGCCAGGCAAGTGCAGTCCACGCGTCGCGTCTATCCTTTGTCTATTGTGACTATGGATGGACTCTTCACTGGTGTTACTGAGTTATTGGCGCCTGCGCAAGGCAACCAGAGCATTTCGAACACCGGCGAGAGCATTCACCCAAAGCGTATTTCATTGCTGCGCAAAGCGGTTATAGAAGTTCGAAAAATACCAACATCCAGCAAATCGACGAAGCCATAAAAAAACACTTTCGAACCCCGCCCATGACTACTTACGATTAACGTTGTCCGCATCACGACGCAACCGGCAACTGCCAGTTTCACGTAGCCACAACAGCATCACTATCGCGAACAGATTCAACAATAACAAAACACTGAACGCCTGTTCATACTGCACACTGTTATAAATCCTTGCACCATCGACCATGCGCCCGTCCCAGCCATGATCGAGCCAACGACCAATCAAAGGCTGCATCACCGCCCCTGACCCCACCACCACCATGTTCAACATTCCCAGAGCGGTGGCGGCGCGCGAGGGGGGATTTAAATCACGAATGACGCTGTAGAGCACTGCCATTGCGCCACCGCCGATCCCCTGCACGAAAAACAGAACCGACAGTAACGACGAGTTTGCCGCAGGCAGATAAAGTATCGCGGCAAGTGCCAGCAGGCTAATAGTCGCACCGCCGAACAACACCGGCTTGCGGCGACCGAGTCGGTCGCTTAGCCAGCCCGCCAGCGGTGAACCGATCATCCAGCCAACGAAAACCAGAGAGGCAATTGCGGCCGCGTCGGTTTGAACAAAGCCGCGCGTGGTCACGAGCCACGGCACCGCCCACAGCGCTGCAAACCCCAACATGGGTGCTGCAATGCCAAAGCCGATCATGGCACAAACCCAGTTGCGAGTGGATGAAACCACTGACCAGGAGGTGTGGTCATGGTCCTGTGCGGGCTTACTGTTCTTGCCTTCGGTCGGGACGACCCAGTGGGCCAGCGCCGCCAGAATCACACCGACGGCAACCAGCACCAGCGTTGACCCACGCCAGCCGATCTGCTCAACCAGCATTCTCTGCGGCGCCTGACCAATCACCGCACCCAGCATTCCACTCGACTGCGCAATACCCGCCAGCAGGGCAAACTGCGAGCCAGGAAACCAGCGATGTGCGATGGTTAAGGTCCCCACAAACGCGAACGCCAGGCTGGCGCCGATGATCAGCCGACAAACCGATGCGATTAGAAATGATTCGGTGCCAGCCAGGCCAAGCGAGCCAAGTGCACAGACCAGCGATGCCAGCGCCATGAGGTCACGGGTTTGATAGCGATCCATCAACAGGCCAACCGGCACCTGCATGGCCACATAGGCGTAAAAATACAGCGCTGACAGCCCACCAAGCGCCGCACCGCCAACCGAGAACGCCTGCATCAGCTCACTGGTCATCACACTGGGCGCGACCCGATGGACGAAGGCATAGGCAAAGAACAGCGCACCGATTACAAATGCAGCGACTGCTCTGACCCGAACGGGACTTGATTGATCCAGCATCACGACCCGCCTTTGAACGACCACCCCGGAGACGCCAGACGATAAAAAGGACAACGGCGCGGTTGCGACGATAGTCCGGTTTTGGCTAGTGAAGCAACCACCGCACACCGGCAGTTCAGACGTTTTGCTGTAGACTAGGCTTACTATTCCCCAACCTACGGAAACCGCGCGCAGCCAAACGGCCATGCGCCCGGTCTGCTGCATGCCAGTATCCAATCAAACCAGAACGCCGGTCGAACTGTTCAACTACCGTCGCCACTGGGCAGAATGCTTCGGCCCTGCGCCATTTCTACCCATGTCGCGCGCCGAGATGGATCAGCTCGGCTGGGACAGCTGTGACATCATCGTTGTCACCGGTGATGCCTATGTCGACCATCCCAGCTTTGGCATGGCGATCATCGGCCGCCTGCTGGAGGCACAGGGCTTTCGGGTCGGCATTATCGCCCAGCCCGACTGGCAGTCCAGCGATGCCTTCGCGGCACTTGGCAAACCGAATCTCTTTTTCGGCGTGACCGCCGGCAACATGGATTCGATGATCAACCGCTACACCGCCGATCGAAAAATCCGTTCCGACGACGCCTACTCGCCGAACGATCAGGGCGGTTTGCGTCCGGATCGTTGTTCGCTTGTGTATTCGCAGCGTTGTCGCGAGGCGTTTGGCGATGTGCCGATCGTATTGGGCGGCATCGAGGCGTCGCTGCGAAGAATCGCCCACTACGACTACTGGCAGGACAAGATCCGACGCTCAATGCTGGTCGATTCAAAAGCCGATATCGTGCTCTATGGCAACGCCGAGCGGGCCATTGTCGATATTGCCCATCGGCTCGCCCGCGGCGAGACGATTCGCGACATTCGCGACGTGCGCGGCACGGGCTATATGTCTGCCGGCACCCCGGAACACATCACCGAAGTCGATTCGACCAGTGTCGACACCCCCGGCAAGGTCGATCGAAAAATCAGCCCGTATGAAACACTCCCCGAAGACAAATCAAGCGCGAACGACAGCGTGCCGGAAAAATCCGATACCGCCCCGATCCGCTTTGTCAGCAAGGCCGAGCGACTGCAATCGATCGCCGAGCAGCGCGCCAATAGCGTGATCCGCCTGCCTGCATTCGAAAAGGTCCGCAACGATCCTGTGCTGTATGCGCACGCCAATCGGGTGCTGCACCTGGAGACCAACCCGGGCAATGCACGTGCGCTGGT
>CAZYDV010000200.1:0-11382 GCA_964646405.1 uncultured Granulosicoccaceae bacterium
ACCGCGATCCGTGGCACGCCCGCCGTTGAGACACCGCTTGCCAGTTGTTTCAATGCTACGCCAACGCCTGGCGCACCGGCCGGTCACTACGCAGTATTTGATCGCGAATCATTAAACTCTGCTATCGCCTGCTACAACCAGGCAACCACCGATATCACGATCAATTTCGATTCAGTTGATCAGTCGATAAGTGGCAGCCCCGATTTCCCGGTTAATAACACCGGTGCTGCTCGCCTTTTCGTATGGGGCAACAACGCGAATGTGGAAATCGAAACGGATGGACGTTTTCTAACAATTGATGCAGGAAATGTTGAAATTGCAGATATCACAGTGTTCGGGGGTGAGGCTGAAAATGGAGGCGCTTTATACAATGCTGGTGCACTGACGATACGTGATACAACGCTGCATTCTCACAACACAAATGAGAGTGGCGGCGCTATTGAGAATGCACCGGGTGCTAGTCTTACCGTGCTAAACACAACCCTGAGAAACAATAGTGCCAGTAGTGGTGGTGCAATAGCTAACAGCGGAATATTATCCATCGTCAATAGTACTTTGAGTGGGAATGGATCGAACTTGAGTGGCAGCGCGTTACTAAATGCCTCTGGTGCTTCTGCCACATTTTACAACAGCACACTGTTTGGAAATCCGGCTGGTGTGATGTTGCCCAACCAGCCGAGTGGTGCGATAAACAATACCGGCGAGTTGACACTAAAGAATACCATTATAGTCAATGGGCAAGCCATGGGTGTCAGTTGTCTGGATTTTTCGGAAGGCCAGCTGATTGCCGATAGTCACAATCTGGTTACGGACGGTTGTGGCAGTGCGACGGTATTACCCTCAATCTCGATCGGGCTGGACCCTCTTCGAAACAACGGCGGAGATACTGAAACACATGCGCTGACACTCAGCAGTCCGGCGGTCAATGCCGGTGACGATACAGTCTGCCATGCCGAACCCGTCAATGGTATTGATCAGCTTGGTCGGAGTCGTGCGGAGGGTCTAACTGCGTGCGATATAGGGGCCTATGAAGTGCCCGGGCCCAGTATCGAAAGCCAGCAAGTTGCAACGGTCACCGAAAACCAGCCTGTTGGTATCGATCTCGACGTCGAGATGGAGGGTGGTGCAGGCGATGACGGCGTGACGTATGAATTTAGTACCGCCAACGGAGGTGGTGGAGACAATGGGCTATTTACCCTCGACGAGGCTACAGGTATTGTCACATTTAGGCTGGAACCGGATTTTGAGACACCCGGAGACAACGATTCCGACAATCGCTACAGCGTACAAGTGAACGTTATAGACACGGTGTATGGCGTTGACCGGATCGTGGATATTGTGATTGTTGTTGCTGATGACGCTAGAGATAACTGTTCGCCTACTGAGCATCGAAGGAGCATTGCCAGTCTCAATACCTGGCATCTGCTAACCCTGCCGTGCGAACTGCCCGCTGGCGCCGAATTTGCCGATCTGTTTGGCGATCAGGTGTTACTGGATGACGAATGGTCTGCGTTTAGATACGATGCATCGAGGCCTGGCTATGAGCGTATAACCGCCACTTCACCGGCGCCGGCCGCCGGCGCCGGATTCTGGTTGATTTCAACCGCACCGTTTGAGTTTGTAGTTCCAGCCGGTAGTCAAAAGGTCGCCATGGTAGCAGCAGATGCATGTGGTGGTGCGAACTGTTATCGACAAACGATAGACTATCAAACCAGCTGGAATCTTCTGGGTAATCCCGCTACGGAAAATCTTCGCTATGGCCAGATGCTGCTGAGCAACGAATCGACAATGTGTATGGCAGAAAATTCGGGCGCCTGTAGTGTTACGGACCCTGTTGATATGGGTGTTTCGTCCTCGATGTTTGTTTATAACAGCTTTGCCGTGTGTATCGTTCGGTTGATGAGAGTGTGCAGCAAGTAGTGAAGCCTTGGGACGGATATTGGACGAGATTCAGTTATGAAGGCGATTTGGACTCGCCCTGGCAGTTGTATAGCAAGGATTATCCTTCGCAGTTTGTGTTTGTGACGGATGGTAGTTTTACCGGGAATTTGGGAGGTGAGTCTGGTGCACATTCTAAATGCAGGGACGAGGCTGCTGCGGCCGGATTGCCGGGGAGGTATTTGGCGTGGATTAGTGGCGCCAGCAGTCCGCTTGGGTCGTTTACTAAGCCCCGTTTTCCGTATGTGCGAATTGATGGTGCGTTAATTGCCGATAGCTGGAGTGACCTGGTGCCTGCGAACCCACCGCGCGTGTTAGACAATCCGATTACTACTACGGCGACCCTCCAAACTGTTGCTGCCGCAAACGTTTGGACAGGTACGACGGAAACAGGTGCGGGAGAAATTTTACTAGAAACAAACTGCGGGCTATGGACGAACTCAAGCGGTGATTTTGGCGTAGGCGGAGTAACATCCCATGTAGACGCTCGGTGGACCCTGGTAAGTGAAACATCCTGTACCATAGCATCGCGACTCTACTGTTTCGGTCAATAATCAGGTTTTTAGATATGCGGTACCGATCGTGGTTTGGCCATTGACAGCAGACCGTTGAGGTGCGGGGAAATCTGATAGGCAATCGGCACGCTTCGTTTCCGTGACCAGCACCCCACGCGCGGCTGATACGTAGTGGGCCGGTGAGAGGTACAAGCCGCACCACCAAAAGATAGAAGGGTTTCTATCGATGCCTGTCCTCGGAGCTGCTTCTCGGAGCTGCTCTCGGAGCTGCTCGGAGCTGTCGGGGTTCAGCGCTGAATTGCGGGGCTTTAGCCGCCGATAAACACCCTCAAAAAATGGCGGCTAAAGCCTGCACTCCAGCGAGTGTCGTGTACGTATCGTGTTGGAGTACAGGCTTTTACCGCCCGCTGTCGAGAGGGAAAAGGCGGCTAAAGCCTTCACTCCAGCGAGCGTCATGTACGTATTGCGTTGGAGTACAGGCTTCAGCCGCCCGTTGTCGTGAGGGGAAAAGACGGCTAAAGCCTGTACTCCAGTGAGCGTCATGTACAACAAAGGATGTTGTGCCACCAACCCCGTGACCGTACCGGTTTCGATTCAAATCTGTCATCGCCGCTGTCGCCGGGCCACAGCGTGAGTGTGTCTGCAAACCCGTAATTAGGGTGATCACCCCATCGACGTCGCCATTGTCATGCTATAGCATGAGGCTTGGCTGAGAACTAAAATTGTCTCACGGATTGATGGATGTAACGGTCGGTGGGGCTGGATCGAGCAACAAACAGGGAAGTCCTATGAGTCAAAGGGGGTCATTTCGCGCAATCATTGCTTGTGTCGCCATGTTCACAATTGTGAACTCGGCACCGGCCATTGCTGGCGAGTACTACAACGGCAGCGATCCCGAACCCTATTTCCACTCTGGCGCTACAGATCCGACGGAACAGGGCTGGCTGATCGATCAGAACGTCAGCGACGTTAGCGCAGCCACGGAGTCGATAGCATCCGATCCGCAATACTCGGATATCAGCGCGTGGGAAATCTCAGCTGACGGACGGCTAAACTACTATCGTGAGGATACACCCGAACCTGGCGACCCCTGGACGCTGATAACCCGCTTTCGGGTAGTGAACAACGACTCAGCATTAAGCTATAACGTACAGGTGGGTGTGGATTACCCATACGGTAGTGGATCATCCGATGCCCCGGATTCCCAGCGATATATCTTCCGTGCTGGCACTGATGGTGATGGCAACACTCTGCTCGAATTTCCATGGCAAGGTTCCAGTGTCAGCCACACCGTCGCGGCTGGACCGGGTGGGAACACAGACTATGTCACGGTAGCGTTGGTGCACGCCGGCGGGGCCAACAATCGAGTCATGGATGTTTTTGTCAATGAGGAAAAAATCTTCTCTGATGTTCCAGCAACACCAGAGTCGTTTGATGACCACCGTGTTACATTTGGTGATAGACAGACAAGCGGTGATCCGGTCACCAGCCGATTGACAGAGGTTCTGTTCAACATTGGGCCGCAGGCCTGCCGCGATGGCATTGATAACGACGGCGATGGCTTCACAGATTTTGTCGACAGTGGCGATGGTACTCCAGCCGCCAATAGCGATCCGGACTGTAGCGACCCCAATGACCCGACCGAAGGCAACAACAATCACACGGTGGTTAGCTGGGGTGATGACATTAACCAGCAAGTAAGTGGCACAACAGGTGGCACAGCGATACTGGAGGTTGCCAGTGGTGGTGCTCACAGCGTTGCGTTGAATGCCAATGGCCAGCTCGTGGCATGGGGCGACAATAGCGACCGGCAGGCAACGCCCCCGCCGGGGACAGAATTTATTGCTGTCGCCGCCGGTGCTAGTCACAGTCTGGCGTTGAAAGTCGATGGCTCTGTTACCGGTTGGGGAGATAACGTTTTTGGACAAGCTACACCGCCCAACGAGCAGTTTCAGAGTATTTCAGCCGGAACCAACCATAGTTTGGGACTCAGGGACGATGGTACGGTGATTCAGTGGGGTTGGAGCAATGAAGGGCAGTGGCAACCGCCCGCGGACTTGTTTCAATCCATAGACGCCGGGCATGACTATAGCCTTGGCGTCAGAACAGATGGTTCAATCGCTTGCTGGGGTGATGATGCGATGTGTATCGACAACCCGTCGCCCGCCGGAAATAACTACGTGGCAGTAGCGGCAGGCCACACGCATGCACTGGCGCTGAGCCAGGATGGCTCGCTTATCGGCTGGGGCAGCAATAGCGATGGCGAGATCGATCTGCCACTGGGCCACAACTACATTACTATTGACTCTGGCGACGGTTACAGCCTGGCGCTAACAGACGACGGCACGCTGGTTTATCGGGGGCGTGCCGAGCTATCGTCCGTGCTGCCATCCGGCGATGACTTCGTCGCGATTTCAGCCGGGACAGATCATGCGTCTGCAATACGCGGCGTGCCGCAATTTAACACTCCGTTGGCGGTGTGTAGCGACGCCATTTCCACACCGAATGCGAGTAGAGAGTACGATGTTTCTGATCAGGAATCCTTCAACGCTGCCGTAGCCTGTTACAACGCGATTGCCGGAGGCGATATCACGATAAATTTCATTGCTGATGTGGAGCTGAGCGGTGGTGACCCGGGCTTCCCCGTGAACAACACTTCGAGTGCGCGCCTCTTTGTGGCCGGTAATAGTGCAAAAGTCGAGCTTGTAAATGTAATTCGTTTTCTAACGATTGAAGCGGGAGAGGTCGACGTCAGAAACATAACAGTGTTTGCTAATACCGAAAGTAACAGCCCATATGACGGCGGAGCGATATACAATGCCGGCACATTAGTTTTACGTGAGTCAACATTGCACTCTCACGGGATCAGCGCGGCGGGTGGAGCGATTTTCAATGATTTGGGAGCTGAACTAACAGTATTTGATAGTACATTCAGCGGCAATCGTGCCGAAGGCGGAGCAGTATTTAACAAAGCAACATTGTCACTGGTCAACAGTGTCTTGAGCAGAAATGGTTCTGAAATTAGCGGTGGTGCGCTTGTGAATGACTCCGGTGCAGAACTTACGGTTTTAAACAGTACGTTTTTTGACAACGTCGCCTCTGAGGGCGGGGCGATTGTAAATAGCGGAACCCTGTTCCTGGTTAATAGTTCACTGACCGAAAATAATTCTGACCAAAGCGGCAGCGCATTACTAAACGCTTCGGGTGCATCTGCCACTGTATACAACAGCACGCTATATCAAAATCCAGCAACATCTGGTGCCGTAATCAACAATACCGGTGAGTTGATACTAAAGAATACAATCGTCGACAATGAGCAAGCCGATGGTGACGGCTGTGCAGACTTTTCAATGGGGTTACTGATTGCCGATAGTCACAACCTGGTTACCGATGATAGTTGCGGCAATGCAACTCAAACCACTTCAAACCTGATTGGGTTGGGCCCGCTTCGAGATAATGGCGGGCCAACCCAAACCCACGCACTACTACCCGGCAGCGTGGCAATCAATGCGGCAGATTTAGCAACATGCACTGAGGATCTCGTAAACGGCTTCGATCAGCGTAGTCTGGCGCGTGCCGCCAATAGCACTTGTGATATTGGGGCGTTTGAGTCGCAAGGCCCGATAATCGAGATCGAACAAACCATCACGGCAGCCGAGAATCAGCCAATCGCAATAGACCTCGATGCTGAACTGGATGGCAGCAATTCGATTGATGAGGGCATGAGTTACGCGTTCAGTGCAGTCGATGGTGGTGGTGCTGATAACGCGTTATTTTCGCTGGACCCGAACACGGGGATTGTCACCTTCAACGCACTACCGGATTTTGAGACACCGGGTGGCGTGGCAACTGACAATACCTATTCAGTTCAGGTAACGGTCAGCGACCAGCATGGCAACAGTCAGGTGGTGAACGTGCAGATCAGCGTAACGGACGATCTTTCCGACAATTGCTCACCAGATTTGCACAGTAGAAAGATCTCGAATCTCAAAACCTGGCATCTGCTAACCCTGCCGTGCGAACTGCCCGCTGGCGCCGAATTTGCCGATCTGTTTGGCGATCAGGTGTTACTGGATGACGAATGGTCTGCGTTTAGATACGATGCATCGAGGCCTGGCTATGAGCGTATAACCGCCACTTCACCGGCGCCGGCCGCCGGCGCCGGATTCTGGTTGATTTCAACCGCACCGTTTGAGTTTGTAGTTCCAGCCGGTAGTCAAAAGGTCGCCATGGTAGCAGCAGATGCATGTGGTGGTGCGAACTGTTATCGACAAACGATAGACTATCAAACCAGCTGGAATCTTCTGGGTAATCCCGCTACGGAAAATCTTCGCTATGGCCAGATGCTGCTGAGCAACGAATCGACAATGTGTATGGCAGAAAATTCGGGCGCCTGTAGTGTTACGGACCCTGTTGATATGGGTGTTTCGTCCTCGATGTTTGTTTATAACAGCTTTGCCGTGTGTATCGTTCGGTTGATGAGAGTGTGCAGCAAGTAGTGAAGCCTTGGGACGGATATTGGACGAGATTCAGTTATGAAGGCGATTTGGACTCGCCCTGGCAGTTGTATAGCAAGGATTATCCTTCGCAGTTTGTGTTTGTCACCGACGAGAGTTACAACGGCAACCTCGGTGGCATCGCCGGTGCTGATGAAATTTGTCAGCAGGCAGCCGAAGACGCAGGTTACCCCGGTGACTATAAGGCCTGGTTGAGTGCTGGTAGTAGTCCATCGACATCATTTTCTAACCCGGAATCTCCGTATATTCGAACAGATGGCGCTTTGATCGCCGATGGGTGGGACGACTTGGTCACTTTCAACTCCGGTAGCTTTATTGACAATCCTGTTGAAATCACCCCGAGCTTGACTGGTGCCGCCAATGCCGTGGTTTGGACTAACACCTCGGTCGATGGAGAACCGCTTGTATCTGCTCCCTGCGGGGCATGGAACAGCGAGTTGGCGCCGCAGGGCGCGCCGCCAGTTGTCACCGGGTCAACGTCTCGCACTAACCTCGGCTGGACCATAGGCAGTGTCGAAAATTCCTGCAGCAGCGAGGCGCGCCTCTACTGCTTCGGTCAGTAGATTTAATTTGAGAGCAGGCATGGGTACGCTATGGACTGTACACATTGACCACTAGTGGGTTTCTTTCGAGTCATGCCAAACGCCGGCAACGGCGTCGCGGGCTGCTTTGCTGCTTTTATCATTGAACGGCAACTAACTGGGCAACCGCCAGATTGACGGCACCACGAGGAGCTGGATGCGTTAGTCGCGCACGTCCGGATCTATGGGAGGCTGTCTTTGGCTAACCGGCAGTTCTACTGACAGTCATCGAAAAACATACGGAGAAGTACAGGGACATGCATCGTTAAAAACCATTCACCCGAGGGTTGCTTTGAGCTGGAAGTAGAAGATCTGGAGTTAAATGTCTCCGTAAAACGGCCCGCCACCAGCGGGCCGGCGCGGGTGCTGGCATGAAAATGCGCCGCGCTCATCGTCGTAGTTTACCGCATAGATGAACGGACACGAACTGAATTCCGACGCGAAATTGTCCGTTTCAAGTCAGGCTGATAAGGTGGTGACAGTTGCGGATGGGCCGCTCGAGACGCTGTCAGCAGTGCTGTCAGGGGTCGTGACAAGATGCGCCACTTTCTTTACATTGTAAGCGGTTCAACCGTTGCGAGGACGTCCACATGGCGGACACGATCGACACTGGCGTTGGGGTTAGAGCGCTATCCGGCAACACGCCAGGCCTTGCCGACCGGCGGCTTGATTTCTCCGAGATACCGGTGCTCGATTTCTCGCCGATGCGTGCTGGTGCTGCGGCAGACAAGCAGAAACATGCCCGACAATTATTTGATGTATGCACCCAGGTCGGTTTTTTTTACATCACCGATCATGGCGTCAGCGACGCGGCGATTCGCAACCTGCAGGCCGCCAGCAGCGCGTTTTTTAATCAGCCGCTGGAAGCGAAGCTCGCGGTCGATGTCAAACACTCGTCATTCAATCGCGGATACATTCCGATGTATGGTGAGAAAAATAACGAACACAGCAAAGGCGACATAAAAGAGACGTTCGACGCGGCGATCGAGATTGCCGAAGATGACAGCGACTACATCGCCGGTAACCCGCTGTACGGCCCCAACCAATGGCCGATGGAGCTGCCGCGATTCAAAGCGGCAATGCAGCAGTATTTCGATGAAATGAGTGATTTGTCGAAGCGACTCTACAGCGCATTTGCACTGGCGCTCGATCTGCCTGAAAACCATTTCGACGCGATGCGGCAAAAACCGCTGGATATTCTGCGATTGCTGCGCTAACCGCCACAGCCGGTTGTTGACGATGAAGATCAGATTGGCACGGGGGCTCATTCGGATTTCGATTGTTTTACGATTTTGAACCAGGATCCCACCGGTGGTCTGCAGGCGCTGAACAGTCGCGGCGAGTGGATCGATGCGGTGCCGATCGAGGAAACGTTTGTGATTAACGTGGGCGACATGTTCGAGCGCTGGACCAATGGTCTGTTCGTATCGACCGTCCATCGGGTTATTAACCGATCTGCCAACGAACGTTACTCGACGGTGTTTTTCGCCGCGCCCGATTACCACGCGAGCCTGGAATGCCTGCCGAGTTGCCACGGGCGGGACAATCCTGCGAAGTACCCGCCCGTGTCGGCAGGTGACTATATCATCTCGCGCTACGAAGCGATTCTAACCAACGCGCCCTGATTTTCTGGCCTGGTCATAGCGGTTACCTCCTACAACAAATTGCGTATGTAATGTTGTCTTCGCTACGAGCAGCGCTTTGAGATAGTTCTAATTTGGGAACCACACTAAGACCGTTGAAAAAGATGCTGATGGCAGTGTTGGTTTCGTGACTCACTATGAATACGAAAAGGCAAATCAAAGAATACAGAATCTAAGACTATTTGAAATCGCCCATAGCGTTGTATTGTGAGTTTCAATTACGCTAGATAGACTTTCATACAGGTCTATAGTCAGAAGTCTGATGGGTCGAAATTATGGAAGTGGTGTACAAGAAAAAGCCTAAAGGATCGGATAAATCGGTTGAACTCGTGAATCTATCCGAGGGACGTATCGCGGTCCGTGGTCTTGCTAACGCTCGGCATGATGCCGTTAGGATACACGATACTCTTGATCAGTCCCGGTGCCTCATCCGCCTGCATTGCAAATGCGCTGGCAGTGTCTTCGAGAGTAAAGTGGTGGCTGACTAGTTCGTCACAGTCAATTTTTTTGCTGTTAACCAGCTCGATGGCGCGTGGATAAACGTGTCCCATACGACGGGAGAACTTTACCCCCAGGCCCTTGCGTCTCGCATCGGCTGCTGTGAGTGGTGCGTACTCGTTTCCGTCGGGTATACCGGCAAGCACTAGTCTTGCGCCGATACGGGCAGCTTTCACTGCGTGTGAAAATCCGTGCGGTGAGTTGGTGGCCTCAATCACAAGATCACACCCCCGGCCTTCGGTGAGATCGTGGATCATGTCTACGCTTTCGCCACTCGCGGTGGCGCCCTGTGCTTTTGCTGCGGCACTGCGGTGTGATTGCGGATCGACGGCGTAGATGGTGGAGACGCCGGCAAGATTTAACAGTTGCACGATGCCAAGTCCAATCGGTCCGCAGCCCAGTACTGCGACGGTTTCCAGGAGTTTGGGTTTGGCCAGATCCACTGCGTGGATACAGACGCCCAGTGGTTCCAGCATAGCGGCCTGCACGGGGCTGATTGTCGATGGCAGTGCGACGATGCTCTGCATGGGTATGGCGATCTGCTGTGTCAGTGCGCCATCGTATGGGGGTGCGCCGATAAACACCGTGTGGGGACACAAATTGTGATGGCCGCGAAAGCACCATTCACACTGGTGACAGGGCAGGGCCGGATCAACCGCAACGAGTTGGTTGCGTTCCAGCGACAGCGCCTCGATGTCGGTGCTGAGCCGGGCGGAGAATTCGTGACCGGGAACAAAGGGCTTGTCGATTGTGGCGCTGCCGATGGCGCCGTCCTTGTAATAGTGCAGGTCGCTGCCGCAGATACCGACGGCTTCAATGTGTACATTAGTCCAGTTATCTGGCGCTGCGGGCGGTGTATAGGGGCCGATGCGAATATCGCCCCGGCCATGTATAAATGCTGCTGTCGCCATTGATTGTTCAGGTTCCGTCAAACCGCTGAGTATCCGCCATCGAGCAACAGAGTCTCTCCGTTGATCAGGCCGGATGCGGGGGATGCGAGATAAAGTGCCATATCGGCGACTTCAATCGGTTCACCGAATCTGCCCAGTGGGGTGCGCTCGATAAACGGGGCGCTCTTTTCGGTTGGGCTCCAGATTTCTTTGCCCATATCGGTAAGGATGACGGTAGGGCAGATCGCGTTCACCTGGATATTGTACATTGACCATTCTGACATCAATGCGCGTGTCAGTGCATTCATGGCGGCCTTAGACGCAGAGTAGGCCGCGTGATCTGCAAACGCGACAATGCCGGCCTGTGAGGAGATATTGATGATCTTACCCCAGCGCTGTTCAATCATCTTTGGCGCCAGACACTGCGCGAGTTGAAACGGGGCGCGCACATTGACGGCCATGGTTTCATCCCATGCGGCGAGGTCGAGTGTGGCCGCCGGTGCGACGCGAGCCACGCCGGCGTTGTTGACCAGGATATCAATCGTGCCAATGTCAAGGGCGGCTTGTGCCATGTTGGCGATGGCGGCCGGATCGGTAAGATCGCAACGCAGGATGTGGCAGTACCTTCCGGTTTGACGAACGGCATCGGCGGCAGCCTGCAGTCCTTTTTCGTCGCGTGCGGTGGCGATGATGTCGGCGCCGGCATCGGCAAAGACGCGACAGATTTCCAACCCGATGCCACGTGAGGCTCCGGTGACCAGCGCGGTACGACCTTGCAGTGAAAAGCGTTGGATCCAGTC
>CAZYDV010000201.1:0-11378 GCA_964646405.1 uncultured Granulosicoccaceae bacterium
CATTTGGCAGGTTTCGCAATCGCGTTTCACGATAGCGATAAATCGTAAGTGTAATGTCACTGCGATTGAATCAGCAAACGCGCACAGTCATCGATCGCTGCTCGCGCGCGCTGTTCCAGGCCTTCACTACCCGCGCTGCTGATCGGATGCTCGATCACAACAAACGGAAAACCTTCTGCACCCAGCACACGCGCCATCAGCTCTGCCGCGCTGACAAACTGTGATGTCATGATTCCCGCTGCCGGCACCCCTAAGCGTTCGGCCGCTACCGCATCATGCAAACTGCACGATGAGCAACTGCCTCAGTCACCAACACCTGTGATAATGACATCCGCATTGGCCGCCTGTTGCATGATCTCTGCCTCGGCCGGCGCGCTGTAGTTGCCTTTGGTCAGTGCGATAACACTGGCAACACCCTGCTGTTCTTTTAACTGCTGCTGCAATGCGGTAAAAAAGTTTCGCGTACCTTCCTTGCCGTTGGATATGAACGCAACGTTTGCACCCTGCAGACTTTGCAGCCGCGGTGCAGCGACAAAGTCGTGCGCCTCCCCTTCATGCGATGGATCGAGAAATTCCACGTTGTTTGTCCTCATGTTTTAAAAAGGTGCGTTTCGCACCGCTCAACGACACCCTACGTTCTGGATTGCTGTTCTTTCACAAGCTTGTGCTATGCCTACCTTGCCACTTGATATGACAGGCATGTTTCGTAGGGTGTCGGTGAGTAAAACGAACCGCACCAACCATTTGTCATTCACAATCGACGCAGGCGCCCACCGCCATAGTCACTGCACGGCTCTTGTGCCCAAGCCACGGTGGTATCACCGCACCAAATCCCCCGGCCGGACCACCAGCCGCCACCACCAGGAGATGATCAGCATCCGGCAACGCTATATATTGCTGATCGCCCTTATGCTTGACTACAGCACCTTTGCCGCAATCGGCCCAGTCACGCCGATAGATACGGGCATGCTCAAACACATAGTCGGCAATGTCGCCTTTGCTCCAGCCGGCACTTTCAAAATGCGTGCGCAACTGTGGTGGAATCACAATCGCGTAGTTACCGGGCCAGATTGAATAGTGACGCATGTTGGTCTTAATTTCAGCAACAAACGTGTCGAGAATTTCTTCAGGCTGGGTGGTCCACTCATTCATCAACTGACGCGGGGAACCTGCGGCCATCACGGTTACCGCTGATGCGTGCTCTGGCACACCGCGTTGCTGCGCAAGCGGTGTCCAGCTGGTGTTGGATTCATCTTCCCCCAAACAAAAGCTGATCTTACCCGGATGACCCAGTGTGGAGCGATCGACCTGGCCTGGCCGCACGTCCATCAGGTTGCGCAGCGCAAGGCGAATGGCACGGCCAATCGGTGCGGTGGCGCGATCGCTGGCGCCCAGTGCACTAAAAGTGCAATCAATGCCCAGTTCGGCCAGTACCGGCCCGTTGATGATGATCAGCACCGCGTTGCCGCCGGTGCTGGCGGTGGCGCCATGCAGCAGATACGGCTCCTGCAGCATCGCTGTAAAGGCGGTGACCACCAAAGGGAAATGACTGGGCAGGCAACCGGCCATGACGGCGTTAACAGCGAGTTTTTCGGCGCTGATCGCGCGTTCACGAACGGGTTCTATACCGACCAGATGACTGGCTGGCAGCAGGGCATATTCCAGCATGGCCGCGACGGCATCTGCCGTAGGCGGTACGACGGGCAGACCATCGGTCCAGCCGCGGCTGTGCAGATATTCCTGGGCGGCAAAAAAATCACTGGCGCTGTGACGGCGCGATGAGAGCATCATTCCCCCGGCTGGCTGCCTCGATGAACCACTGTAGCATGAACCACGCGGCCCTTGAACGACGACGCACTGAGCGCTGCAGGGCGATCTGCTATTCGACCAGATGCGCGATGCTGTTGGCGTAGTAGTTGAGCAGTGTTGCCTCTTCGGGATTGACCCGATAGACACCATCGGACTCCAGCAGGATCCGCCGCAGGGTCAGCATCCGCACGCCGACCGTCACGGCATAGTCACGATCGGAGCGTGGGATATAAGCGCGATGGCCGGCATCTTCCAATTGTTGCAACAGCGTGAAGACCGCACCCTTGAGCTCGAGTTCGGTGCAGGCACGATCGGGATCGGCGGCAAATATGCTGGTAACCAGTGCGACCGGCAATATCGGGGTTATCTCACCGACACGTTGCATCAGATCATTCGCCAGCGGTGACGCATCCTGCAGCGCTTGTGAAGGATTATCGGTGTGATCGATCAGCCAGGCTTTTAACGAGACCGGTTTACCGAAGTTCACACAGGCATATCCATATCGAAAGCGACGCCCCAGCATCGACTGCCAAAGATTTTTTACGATAAACCGAATCAGGGTTATTGTGGTGGGCAGCTTGCCGCGTTTTGGCAGGCCACCGGTATGGCGCAGCAGTGTGCGATCTTCAAAGACGCGATCGTAGTTAATGCCCACGGGAATGAACACGATATCGCGATCCCCGGCCGGATCAAAACCTCGCACGAGATACCCCAGCAATCCCAGCCGCGGCGGCGCGAGCCTGCCATCGCGAGTCAGTCGTCCCTCCGGGAAAATGGCCTGCGGCACGCCGCCCTCGGCGGCCATTTGCACATAGCATTGCAACACGCGACGATAGAGCGGATCACCGGAATCGCGACGCACAAAGTAGCCACCCATCGCGCGTATTAATTGCTGCAGCGGCCATACCCGCGCCCACTCACCCACCGCATAAGACAAGGCGGTCCGCTCGGCAGCGAGATAGGTGGCAACGACATAATCCATATTGCTGCGATGATTCATCAAAAACACGACGCTGGTTTTTTCATCCAGTTGCGCCAGCGCGGAATCATCGGCAAAGCCAAGCCGAATTCTATACAGCGCGTGCAACAGACGCCGTGCCAGCCAATAGGCGGCCTTGAAGTACAACAAGGCATTAAACGCCGGCACGATTTCGCGCGCATAGGTCTGCACCTCACGCATCAGTACCTCGCGCGGCATCTGCCGTTCGGCGGCAAGGGTTGCCACCAGATCCATCACGTCCGGATGAAACGCGATGCGATCGATCAGTACTTCGCGACGGGTGAGTTTAAACGAGGGGATTTTCAGCTGTAGCCGGGTATTGACTTCGTCAATGACGCGGTTGGCACGTCGATGCACGACCCAGCGCGCCGATGGCAATACAAAATGCTGCAGCAACCAGAGACCGGCCAGCAGCAATGTCGCCAGCACCAGCCATACCGGCAACTCGACCGTGGCGTTCAAGATTTACTCCGTCACGCCAGCCTCGGCGATACGAAGCCGAAGATAGTCGACTTCGATATCGATGGTGGTGGCGATCATGATTTCAAAAACGCTGACCGCATGCTGTGGTGGCAACTGATAATGCTCGGCCAGACGCTCGGCCAGTTCCAGCACTTTAACCTCACGATCACGCCGTACAATGAGTGCAAGCATCGCCTCGCGATCGCCACCGGTTTCAATAAACTGTGGCTGCAACTCAAGGAATTTAGATTCTGCCACCAGTTTGCCAAGGTTGACGCGCTCCATGATCGCCAGCAGAGCCACAGCGTCGGCGGTGACCGTCTCGCCATAGGTGCTGCTATCGTCGCCCGGCTCACAGGCATCGCCGATCCAGCGACGGTAGAAATCGACAATGCGATCGCCCACACCGCTGGGCATCTGCCGCAATGGACTTTGCGGCGCCGTGCGCGCAATGACCGACTCGATGCCGTGCACGTTGGTGAACGCGTCCTGTTCTGCATACGTATAGCGCCCAAGCTCGGCATGGCTGTGTTCGATTTTGCCCAGTGTGTACATCAGCAATGATTGCCGGTCATCACCGCGTAAAAGGCCCGGTTGGTATACCGCCTCGTTGACGCGAAATCGCGTGCGTTTTTTCAAGGCGATGACGATCTCGTTGGCCAGGATATCGAGGCCGGGTCGAATGCGACCCTGGAGATCAAGGTCAGGGTGAAGTGTGCTCATGTCCTCTCCTGTAGTCGGGCTACATCAGGGGGTGTCATCGACAACCGGCGGCGGTCCGTTGAGCTGATCTTCTATCGCATCCTGCGCGGCACCGACAATCGCACTGCGATTGGCACCGGGATCTCCCACGACCTCAACCTTGACACTGCGCTCGGCAAAACTCAATCCGTTCTTGTCGAACGCATCGCGAATGGCCTGATAGGCGTCGCGGCGAATCGTCCACTGCTGACCGGGTGCCGACATGAACTTCACGCCGACGACCATATTAAATTCCTCCATCCGGCGCACGCCCTGCGACTTCAGCGGCTCGATGATGTAGTGGCCGTAGACTTCGTTCTGTTGCAACTCGGCGCCAATCTTCTTGACGATCTTCTTAACCAGCTTGAGATCGGTTTCAAACGGCACTCGAAATTCCATTTTGATGATCGCCCAATCGCGACTGTGGTTGGTCAGCGATGCCAGCTCGCCATAGGGAATCGTGTGAATCGCACCTAAATGGTGCCGCAGCCTGAGCGAGCGGACCGAAATAGATTCGACCGTGCCGCGCAGATCGCCCATCTCGATGTATTCACCCACGCGAAAGGCATCTTCCAGCAGAAAGAACACGCCGGAGACAATATCTTTGACCAGCGCCTGAGCGCCAAAACCAATCGCAATACCAATGACGCCGGCACCGGCTATCAGCGGCGCGATATTGACGCCCAGCGATGACAACACGACCAGCACCACCATAATTGCGATGACGGCAAACACGATCTTTCGAAACAGTGGCAACAGCGTGGCCATACGCGCACCCGGCCCCGGGGTCTGGCCGTGCGCCGGTGCTTCGTAGTCGGCCATCCGCCGATCGATCAGGGTTTTAGCCCATACCCACAGTAAGTCTCCCATCAGTAACACCGCAGTGATATCGATGGCGGCAGACACCAGCCGGCCCGCGGTGTTCGACGAACTGTACAGCGACCAGACCGGCAGTCCCATCAAGGCGAACAGCAAAAGTATCGCGACAACGATGACGACGAATCGCACCATACGCTGTGTCACCGGGCGATACAGCTCATAGTGCGATGCGGCACTGGCCTCGGTTTCATCGCGCTCGTCGGCATCTGTGCTCTCCGCACTTTGGGCAGCATTGCCGGTATCCGATGTTCGGGCAAGGGGTTGTGCTTCGGTTGTCTGTTCAGCGGTGGCGCGATCAAAGTAGTAATTGACCAACCGACGACAAACGGCAAGCGTCGGCACCAGCAGTGCTGCGGTGACCAACAGCCACATGAGCTGATGCATGCCAAGCGTATCCATCACCAATACCCCAAGCGCCAGCGCCGTCCAAAGCAACGGTTTGACCACGGTGCTGCGAGACCGCGTTGCGATTGAAAACTGTGCATCGGCCGGATCGGCCTCGACGACGGCTGATGTCTCACGCCATCGCCAGATGCCGGCGATCACGGCCAGTGCCAGCGCCAGCGAGGAGGCAAATCGCACCGCGATCGAACCACTGTTGGAGATGTCCAGTTGAGTAAACGTATCGGCGGCGACACGACCGGCCAGACCGATCGCACAGATAGCAAAAATCCAGCGCACGGCATATCTGGCTTTATGGCGCTCCAGTGGCACCATGCGCAGGTGATTGGACGCTGGAGAGAAGATTACCCGTGCCAGTACCAGCACCATGCGCAACACCACGGCGATAAACAAAACGCTCAGCACCACTTTACCGGCCAGATCCGGCCAGTCAAAAAACAGATAGGTGCCAATGCAGCCGATCGAGAACAGGCTGGCGCCGCCGAGCCGCAACAGACCGACCGACACGGCGCGACGCGAACTGGCCGCCAGGCCGGATACGTTACTGAGCTCCAGTTGTTTTAATCGCAGCGTGGCATAGCACCAGTAGAGCCACTCCAGTCCGCAACCGATAAACACAAAAATGATCAGATAAATCACGCTGCGCAGCGTGGTGTCTGAGGTCATGCCGGCGGCCCAGCGCTCGCTCAGTTCTTCAGGTAGGTCTGGCAGTGCGACGGTGGCATCGGCAACATCCGCCACGCGCACGCGAGCCGATTGCAGCCGCCGATTGGCCAGTTCTCGCAGCGATGCCCCACCGGCCTGACTATCGCCACCATCGCGTGCCTCGATGAGTTTGTCACGCAGCCACTGGTTAATTCTTTGATCACCGAGCAGCCGCAGCAGCTCGTCTACCTCTTCGGCATTCGGTGGCGTGACTTCCTGCTGCACGGAGGCCGGCTGTGGTATTGGCAGTTGCGCCTGCACCATCGGGGCAAGCACGAGTAGCAGAATCACCATGGCGAGACGACGCATCAGGCTGACTCGCCGGTCGCCGCTGACGTGCGCTGTGCGCTCGGCATGTCCCGCGCTTGTACGTAGCCCGGCAACACCTGCGCAAGCCAAATGTCACCTCCCTGAACACGCGCCTGACACGCCAGGCGGATGTCGTCGGCCGCACCGATCTGTTGCAGCTTATCGCGTTCGACTGGAGTCATGTCGGCAAGGTGATCTGCACCTTCGAGCACACGCACCTGACAGGTGCCGCAGCGGCCCTTGCCACCGCACAGACTGGCGTGCCCGATGTCATGCATGCGACTGATCTCGAGCACCGTCACACCCGCCCGACTCTGCACAGCCGACTCCCCTTCAAAATGCACCATAGCCATCGCGCGGCGGCCACTGATCCGAATGTGCCGCGCCAATAGTGTCAGTAGCAGAATAGCGACATAACCAAGCAGCGAGTAGCTGACTGCCTTCATCAGGGTTGGATCTACTTCCTTGCTGAAAAAAAACTGAGCACCATCGGCCGACGCCTCGCCAGAGTCGCCGTCATCGCCATATTCATACGCAGAACCGTTGTTGACTGAGCTGCCAGCAGAGTCACTATCGGAAGATGAATAGTCGCGATCGGCGTTGTCCGAATAGGTTCCACTCGGACGGCTGGAGCCAGAATAGGACGTGCTATAACCCGATTCCGTCTGTTGTGCCTGGTCTGCAATCACAGACTTGCCTGCTTCGACAAAACCCAAAAGGGCCAGAGTCGGCAACAACACCACGGTGGGATACACCAGTAGAGCCACTTTGCTCCACCAGCTTTGCATGCGCAACCAGATGAACAAACCCATGCAGCCGTGCAGCCACACCGCCAAAAGCCCCAGCACCTGCTGAAGACCGAGCCAGGGGTCGGTAATCCACATTAGCTTGAGTACCCGTTCGTACTGCAGATGCATATCGGCAATTTGTGGCAACAGCGAGGCGGTGACAATATGCGGTAGCATCAGCAGCGGAATCGACAGCCCAAGCAGCAACTGGAACCAGTCGAATTGACTCAGTTGCAGCGTGTTGCGTCGGTAGAGTGCACGCATGCCCAGTAGAAAATGAATCAAAAAACTGGCCGATAGCAAAGTACCACCGACATCGTTGTTCCACGGGGCCAACAGCCACGATTGGGCCTCGTGCATCGCCTGTACAGAAATCAGGCCCAGCGAATGATTGAGAAGATGCGCAAAGACAAAAACAAATAGATAGACACCACTGATCAAACTAATCTTACGGGCGATCAATAGTTAACGCTCCTTTTTGAGTCTGCCGTCCTGGGACGTAGTCAACCGAGCACGCTCGCGCGAAATCGATCCATTGCGGTGACGCCATCGAACGAGAATGGAAATGCCAGCGGCAGCGATTCGGCGACTATTTTCACATTCGCAAACACGGGCCCGCTGTCGGTTCGTACAAACTGAATCAGCGCTTCACTATCAGACTCACTACTATACTCACGCGCTTTGGCTATACCACACGCGGTGGCGACGGCGGGCAAGTTGGTGACGCCGGCCGTGGCGGTAGGCTGATTGCCCGTCTCGACGTAGGACTGATTGTCCAGCACCATTAGCGCGAGATTGCCAGGCGCCTTGTTGGCGATGGTCGCGAGCACGCCAAGACTCATCAACAGTTCGCCATCACCGGTGATCAACAGTATCCGTTTTGCCGGCTGTGCCAGCGCGAGCCCGAGTGCAAATGGTGCCGCTTGCCCCATCGCACCGATAAAGCAAAAGTTATTGGCGTGATTGCCCACCGATGAAACATCCCAGGTAGAAGAGCCCAGCCCTGAGACAACCAACAAGTCATCGGGACGATCGGCCAGCACTTGCTCTACCAGTGGTCTTCTGTGCAACATCACTTGCCCTCCACGAACTGTTTTGCACCAATCATGCGCTGTGACAGCAATACCGCGGCTGACTGGCGTGTGTTAAACGCAAAACGCGCCGCAGCGCTGACCGTCTCGCCCACCTCGGTCTGTCGATCGGCGCGAAACAAGCGCACATCCATCGCCTCGAGGACCTTTGGTGTGCCCAGCCCCATCGGTACCTGCCACGGCACGAACTCTCCCCACTCACCGCGCATAGAGATGATGGTCAGGAACGGAATCCGGCAGATACTGGGCAGTGCAATCGCATTGATGCAATTGCCGACACCACTGGACTGCATCAGCAATACACCTTTGCGTCCGCCAGCCCATGCACCACTGACAATGCCGACCCCCTCTTCCTCGGTGGTCAATGTAATGGTCTCGATGCTGTTGTGAGCCTCACAGCGTTTGATCAGCGGACCGTGTCCGGCGTCGGGCACGTGGGCGACGACATCGATCTGCTCCTCGAGCAATACATCAAAGATATCGCTGTGCCAGTCGATGACGTCAGTCGCGCTCATGGTGCGGTCCGGGATGGGCTTGGGCGTCGAGTATATCGCCAACTCGGCGCGCGAGTGCACTGGATTAAACCAATATGCAACGGCGAACCGTATTCCGCGCGGGGCACCCCATTGCCAGACTGTCAGGAGCACGGCGACGCGCGCGGTGCCAAAAACCGCATCGATGTCGGCAAAGACGATCGCATTTGCCCGGTGCCGCGAGGCTGACTCGTCGACTGCGCGTGTTGGCGACAGCCTGACCCGCTCGGCCAGATCCAGGCTGGAGATTCGCCCGCCGGTCTGAAGTACCGTTAGATTTTTCCGGTCGATCCCATCAAGCACTGGATTAGCCACATACCCTACTGCTCCCATTGGGTTGGTAATAATCATTCGAGTTATCCCATGGAAACAGCGTAATTTGCGGCAATCGCCGACGAGAGGTGGGTTAACCTAACCCTGATCTAAGCCATCTGCGAGCCATCCGTGTCGGTCTTCTCCCATTCTGAATTTGATCACGATCAGGTGATCTACTGTCATGAGCCGACAATTGGCTTGAAAGGAATCATCGCCATCCATTCGACTGCACTGGGACCTGCTGCCGGTGGTTGTCGCATGTACCCTTACGCCAGTGACGATGAAGCACTGACCGATGTGCTGCGCCTGTCGAAGGGCATGAGCTACAAGAATGCAGTAGCCGGACTGCCGCTCGGCGGCGGCAAGTCGGTCATCATTGCCGATCCATCCCACCCGAACAAAGCTGATCTGCTGAGGGCGTTCTCGCGCTGTGTGCAGCAGTTAAGTGGCAGATACTGGACCGCAATCGATATCGGTGTCGGCCCCGAGGATGCGGACGTGCTGGCCGAACACTGTGATTTTATATTCGCCCGCGCATCGCAATACGAAGCGGGATTCAATCCGTCCCTGTTCACGGCGCTCGGTGGCTTCACTGGCATTCGGGCTGTAGCAATACATGTCTGGGGTCGAGCCGATGTTGCGGGCCTGCGGGTGGCAGTTCAGGGGCTGGGGCAAACTGGTGGCGATATTTGCAGGCAACTGCACGAGGCCGGTGCGACACTGGTGGTAGCTGATGTAAACGCCGATGCGGTACGAGCGATGGTCGAACGCTTTGGCGCACAGCCTGTTGCGCCAGAGGAAATTCACGCGCAGGACGTTGACATTTTTACACCCTGCGCAATGGGTGCGGCAATAAATGACAATACGCTGCCCGAGATCAAAGCCAGGGCCATTTGCGGCGTCGCCAACAACCAACTGGCTCAGCCACGACACGGGGCCGCTTTGCAACAGCGCGGCATCGTATACGTACCGGACTATGTCGTAAACGCAGGTGGCATGATGGGGGCATCGACCGTTATCTATTCAACGCCATCTCGTCAAGACGCCAATCAACGCATACTCGGTCTTTACGACACCATCCGTGCCATTCTCAGCCGCGCGGATAACGAAGGCCTGCCACCTTCACAGGTTGCGGATCAAATGGCGCTTGATCGAATCAATTCAGCCAACCAGGGCATCAACTGAATACCAGCCTGTGTTGTATCGATGATTGAGGTCAGTAACCCTCAGGAGGCCATCACGTTTGCCACGCATTAACGACTTGGGATTTTCTGCGGTTGCGCGAAGGCTGCGCGAACACCCGACTCGAATCCCACGCTGTAGATGAATTTCGTCAACAACATTGAGAATCATCAATGGAAGCCAAATGCGCCGCAATGGATGAAGACCGATCCAGATTAGACCAAAGAGCGGCAACCGAAGCTGACACGCTCACCGCCGTCACATCACTAGGCTGTCAGGACCGTAGTCACCCGCGATTGGTCGAAATTGGCCCCGCATAGAATTACCGCGCTGACCTTGCCAGTGGTGGAATCGGAATCGAGCCACGCTGCCAGCGCCAGCCCCGCCGAGCCCTCGACCAACAGTTTTTCCTGCCAGGCGAGCACGCGCATCGCATCGCCTATCTGTTGCTCTGAACATTCGATGATGTCGTCGACCGTCTCTGTGGCCAGCGCCAGCGTAATGGTATTGGCGTCGATACCGCCGGCGCAGCCGTCTGCCAGCGTGTCGCTGTGCGTCACATCGACTACCCTGCCGGCGCGAATACTGGCCGCCAGTGCCCCCGAATTTGACGCACTGACACCGACCACACGGGTATTGGGTGAGTAGGCCTTGATCACCGAGGCGACACCGCTGATCAGGCCGCCGCCGCCCATCGACACATAGACTGAATCGATCTGTGGGGCCTGCTCCAGCAATTCCAGCGCCAGCGTTCCCTGACCGGCGATGATGTCTGGATCGTTGTAGGGCGACACATAGACAATACCCTGCTCTCGCGCCAGGTGCTGGGCGTGCACCTCGGCCTGACCAGCATCGTTGGAATGTAATATCACCTCGACTCCGAGCGCACTGATTTTATCGAGCTTTTCGCGCACGACATTTTCTGGCAGCACAACGCTTAGTTGGTGACCGGTAAGGCTTGCGGCGGTCGCAAGCGCCAAGCCGTGATTGCCAGATGATGCGGTAATCACCGGCGTATCGGTGGGCAGCGTCGTAATTTTTGCCAATGCACCGCGAAACTTGAACGATCCAGTGCGCTGAAAGTTCTCCGCCTTGAACAGCAAACGGGTACCGTCGGTGAAACCCTGTCGCGATTCCAGGCAGGGGGTGGTGATCAGCCACC
>CAZYDV010000202.1:0-11347 GCA_964646405.1 uncultured Granulosicoccaceae bacterium
TCTGGCGGCCTGCACATATTCTTTGTTCTTTTCAACCATGGTCGAGCCGCGCACAGTGCGTGCATATTGCACCCATCCCGAAATACCGATAGCGAAGATCAGAACAAAAAGTGCCAGGTTCTGATGGGAATCCTTAAGGATACCGCGCGCCACACCATCGATCAGCAACGCAAGCAAAATGGCCGGGAAGGACAACTGCACATCGGCCACCCGCATAATGAATGCATCGAGTCGCCCGCCGACATAACCACTGATTAACCCAAGCCCCACCCCCATCACCAGTGAAAACGCCACAGCGGCCACACCCACCAACAATGAGATGCGCGCGCCATAGATGATGGCCGACAGAATATCGCGCCCCTGATCATCGGTGCCGAGTAAAAAACGCGGATCGCCTTCGGCGTTCCAGGCCGGTGGCAAACTGCCATCCATGATATCGATCGCGGCAAGGTCAAATGGATTGTGTGGCGCCACCCACTGTGCGAACACCGCAGCCAGTACAAAGGTGGCGGTGATGATCGCCGCGATCATGACGATGGGCGAGCGGGTAAAGCTGTGCCATAAATCGCTATCGACCCAGCGCCGGTAGAACGAACTCATTGGCCATTCACCATCGCGCGATCAACACGCAAACGCGGATCGACCATAAAATACAGGATATCGACGATCAGGTTAATCACCACGAAGAAAAACGCGATCATCACGAGGTAGGCTGCCATCACCGGAATATCCACATCGGCGATCGCCTGAATAAACATCAGCCCCATGCCAGGCCACTGGAACACGCTTTCAGTGATAATCGCGAACGCGATGATCGACCCGAGCTGCAGACCGGTGATGGTCAATACCGGCACCAGCGTATTTTTCAATGCCATGCGAAAGTGAATGTAGCGATCGGTTAGTCCGCGAGCCCGACCAAACTTAACAAAATCGGTGCGCAATACCTCGAGCATTTCGGCGCGCACCAGCCGCATGATCAGCGTCATCTGGAAAAGTGCCAGTGTAATCGCCGGCATCACCAGTGATCGCAATCCGGACTCGGTTAAAAATCCCGTTGTCCACCAGCCCAGATCCACCACATCGCCGCGGCCAAAGGTTGGCAGCCAGCGCAGTATCACACCAAAAAAAAGTATCAGCAGTATGCCGATCAGAAAAGTCGGCAACGAAATTCCGACCAGAGATAGCGTCATGAAAGCGCGCGAGACAAAGCCATTGCGTCGTAGCGCGGTATAAACGCCCATTGGAATACCGATCACCAGTGCCAGCACAGCAGATACCAGCGACAATTCGAGTGTTGCCGGCATCCGTTCGGCCACCAGATCCCGGACCGGCCGGCGATGCTGATAGGAATAACCGAACTGACCCTGCGCCGCATTCACCACAAAGCGGCCAAACTGCACGATAACCGGATCGTTCAGGCCCAGTTTCTCTTTCAGTTCGTCGCGCTCTTCAAGCGAGGTGTCCTGCCCGACCATGTTGTTGATCGGATCACCGACATAATTGAACAGTGAAAACGCAATGAGCGCCACGGTCAACATCACAAGGATAGACTGAAACAGGCGCTGGGCGATAAACGACAGCATAGGTCAGTTGGCTAGCTGGGTAGTCGAAGGATGCGCCCGCCATGACGGCGGGCGAATGGTTACCGCAACTTACTTGACGATAGCGTAGCGCAAATCGAACACGTTATCCGGGCGCTGTACCACTTCGGCCTGCTCCGAGACGCCCCACGACAACGGCTGTTGATGCAATGGAATGTGGCCGACTTCATCGTGGTGGATCTGAAATGCCTCTTCGATCATTGCCTGGCGTTTGCCCTGATCGGTTTCAGACTTGATCATGGCGGCCAGTTCGTTGATGCGCGGGTTGCAGTAGCCACCCAGGTTAAATGCACCGAGCTTGTCCTCGCCACCTCGACAGGCCATCAGCGAGCTGATTACATTCAGGCTATCGAACGTGGACGGTGTCCAGCCCAACAAAAAGAAGCTGGTGTCGTAACCGTTTTGCGCCAGTACCTTGCCGAAGTACTTCGACTTGGGCTGCGCCAGAAGGTCGACTTTTACCCCCACTTTGGCGAGCATGGATGCCGCCGCCTGACAGATCTTTTCATCGTTGACGTAGCGATTGTTTGGACAGTCCATGGTGACTTCAAAACCGTCGGCATAACCGGCATCGGCGAGCAACTGCTTAGCTGCAGCCGGGTCGTAAGGGTATCGAACATTTTGTTTGTCCGCAAAGCCGTTGATCTGCGGTGCGACCAGCAAGCCGGACGGTGTCGCCGCACCGCGCATGACTTTCTTTTTGATCGCATCGATATTGATGGCCTGGTAGAACGCCTTGCGAACGCGAACGTCCTGGAACGGGTTCTTGCCTTTTATGTTGCCGGTTGTCAGTTCGTCGCGTGCCTGATCAAAGCCTAAGAATATCGTGCGTGCCTCAGGGCCGGTCAGCGGCCGAACACCATCTGCATCCTCCAGTCGCTTCCAGTCCTGTACCGGAATCGGATAGGCCATGTGCACATTACCCGAGATCAGTGCCGCCACCCGCGTGGCATCCTGTTCGATCGGTGTGAACTCGACTCGCGAGATATTGGTGCTCGCCTCGCCATAGTAATTCGGGTTGCGGGCGAGAACTGTCTTCACACCAGACTGACGCTCTTCCAGCATAAACGGCCCCGTGCCGTTGGCATTCAGATTGGCGTAGTTGCCCTCATCGCCACCCTTGACGTTGGTGACCTCAACGGCGTTGTTCGCCTCGGCCCACTCCTTGTCCATGATGTAGAAGATTTCGAGCTGGAACGGCAGAATCGGATCGGGCGCGGGTGTTACCAGATCAACGGTGTAGTCGTCGATCACGCGCACTTCCTCGATCAACGCGGCGACTACTTTCAGATCGGAGCCTTCACTGCGAATCCGATTGACCGAGAATTCGACGTCCTCGGCGGTGAAGTCATTGCCGTTGTGGAACTTCACGCCCTGGCGCAGTTTGAAACGCCAGACCGTGGGTTCAATGTTCTCAAAACTCTCGGCCAGTGCGCCGACGGTCTCCATTTTTTCGTTGCGCACGACCAGACCGTCGTAGATGCTGGCCTGAAACCCCAGCGTCATGGTCTCGAAAAGGCCATGCGGATCCATGGTCTGAACATCGCCCTGAAACGCGTACTTGAAAGTCTCGGCGCTGGCGGATGAGGCCATCAGCATGCTGGCAGCAAGCGTGGTCGCGGCAAACAGGCCGCGCGTGCGGGTTTTGAATTTCATCAGTATTCTCTCCATCGATTGAAGGACAGGCCTGTAGGTTCGATCAGACAGACCACCGCGCCAATGTAAACCAGTTGGCGCCAAAATGCTTGCAGACAGGCAGCAATCGCCACCGTCAAAGTTCGTTTTTTACCACCGCGCCGTCGAGCATAATCAACGGGATCCGCGCGCCCTGGTCCAGCAACACATTGATATCACTGAGAGGATCGCCATTGACGACCAGCAGATCAGCCTTCGCACCCACTGCCAACACACCCAGTTCACCCACTTGTTGCAAAAGCTCGGCGTTGGTCAAAGTGGCAGACTTCAGCGCACCAAAATTGCCTAGCACCTCGGCCTTGAGCTTCAGTTCGTCGGTCTGGTACAAATGCGTGGCGCCGAGCAGATCGCTGCCGTGTGCGATCCTGACACCGGCTCGGTGTGTGCGCTCAACCGCAACCTGACCGGCCTCGACGATCTCGCCCAGCTTTGCCAGTGATGCCGGCGGAAAACCATACTCGGCGCCGTGCTTGTTTAGCGCCACATAGGTGATACCGGTCGGCACGTGGAAGACGTCTTTCTCGGCCATCAGCCGCGCTGTCTCGTCGTCCACCAGATTGCCGTGCTCGATTGAACGCACACCGCAATTAACCGCTCGCGTGATCGCGTGCGGTGTGTAGGCGTGGGCCATCGCATAGGTGTGACAGGCCTCGCACTCCTCGACGATAGCGCGCATTTCGTCAGCCGAATACTGCGTATTCTGGATGGGATCCGATGGCGATGCCACACCGCCACCGGCCATGATCTTCAGTTGATGAGCGCCCTTTCGCAGCTCGTCGCGCGCGGCGCGCCGACATTCATCCACACCGTCGGCAATGCGCCCAAACTGGGCCGTGGTGCACTGGCAGGCACAGGTGATAATGGTGGAGTGCTCAGTACGCGAGCGAAAATCGGCGTGGCCACCGGTCTGCGACAACGCAAGCCCGGAGACAAACATTCTCGGCCCCACCATCAATCCATCGCTGACCGCATCTGCCAGGCCACGATCGGCGCCGGCCGCATCGCGAACGGTGGTAAAGCCTCTCATCAGCATCGCCTCCATGATGCGCGCCGTGCCGGCGAACAGGTAGGTGTGCGGCACATCGGTCAACAGGCCCAGGTTCAAGTCAGTGGCCTTGACGTGCACATGCGCATCAATCAAGCCGGGCATTAGAGTGGCGCCGTGAAGGTCAATCCGCTGCAGATCAGCAAGCGACGACTGAATGGGCGTTTCCGAGACCTCGACGATTCGATCGTCCACCACCAGCAGATGCCCGCCTTCACGCAATGCTTCGCGTGTGGCATCAAACAGGGTGGCATTACTAAAGAGCGTTGCTGTCATAATCTGACCTGTGTTCCTCCGTCACAAGCACAGTGTATCCGCGCAAAGGAAACTAGTCGATGACAGGTTGAGCTTGCACCGTGCCGAGATACATCGTGGCGGCCGCGGTGTTCAGCACCTGGCAAACTACTGCACCCGCTTGTGCATCAGATGGCACGGCAACGCCACACCCTGACGCTCCACCTGTATCGACTCATCCAGCGTCCAGCCGTGGCGCTCGAAAAGAGCTTTGGGCGCCAGATCGATGTATCCATTCTTGTCCATCGTCATGAATCCAGCCATCCCGGCTTCATCCTCAGCGATGACAACACGCTGATCCGCCAACCGAACGACCCATTGTTGGACATTGGGTATCGTCGGTGCCCAGGCTTCGCGCTGGGCGCGGCTATAGGTTCGGGCACCCTCACGCACCGATCGATAGAACAGTGTTGCCATGGCCTTGATGTCCGCCACATCGCCGGCCCTGATGGTAAGATTCAATTAAAGGTGCCGGAGTTGCAGCAAGCTATAGTTTCATCGCCCGCACCAGACGATTCTGCAGATCATCCAGTTTCTCGTTCTGCGCGTGATCATTGTAGTTGACGACCACCATCAAGCCATCTTCGCGAGTGATGAAGTAGGCGCCAAAACGATCGTCTCGGCCCTGCCCGCGCCAGCGCCATGATCCGGCATGCCAGAACCGCGCGCCACCCACCACCGATCGCGTAAAGGTACCAAGGCCATAATATACCCCACGATTACCCACCGGCGTATTGACCAATGGCAGCACCGGCGACTGACCCAGCACTTTTCCGTCGGCAAAGTACCGGTTCAGAAATTTTAGAAAATCGGGCGCGGAAATCTGCCAGCCACCCCAGGATGACATCACGCGCCAGCGCGGGTAAAGCTTTGCGTCAACACCGGCAGGGCGCAGCAATTCTTCGTTGCAATACTGCTCGTAGGGCTGACCCGTTAATTCCTCGATGGCGAGACCCGCCAGCAGGTAGTTCGCATTCGAGTAGTGATAACCCGATCCCGGCGCCGCTGCCATTTTCGCCGACACCAGCGCCGCGTACTGACGCTTCATCCCGGCTCTATCGAAAGACCGGGTATCGCTGATGAAGTTTCGGTGATAGCGCGAGTGGATACCACTGTTGTGACTGACCAACTGTCCCAGTGTCACAGCAGGCAACTGCGCATCCGCCGGTGGCGTTGCCGCCAGCAGTGAAGGAATGGCATCGCGCAGTGGCATCGACATCGTCAATTGCCGAGTATCGAGCAATTGTTGCAGACAGACCGCGGTGATCACTTTAGACAGCGATGCCACCGGGTAGGCGCTGCCTGCGTCACGGCCGAAGCCGTGCTCGAGGACCGAATAGCCTGCATAGGATACGGCGACTGCCCCGCCCGTTACCTTGTGCTGATCCATCCACTGCCCAAATGCAGTGGCAATGTCCAACCCGGTCTGCTGAATGTTGGCCGGCACAGCCGACGACACCGCTATCGGATCATCAGACGCCTTATTGGCCGAACCGCCGGCGCAGCCGCCGAGAATCACCAGTGCCAATCCTGCGACTACTGCCGATACGCCTGGAAATTCAGGTCTCTTTCGATGCATGTGCACATCCTCCCTGGGTCACGGCAAAATGATCCCGCAGATCGACACGTCATGCAAGCAATCGGCATCTCATGTTGACCCGCGAATCAGATTGCTCCAGAGAACTCCACCGTCGCACCTCCAAACACAGAGCCGGTGTTATCATTAAGGCATCCGCTGAAGAGATATTCTATTGGCGATGTGATACCACGCTCATTGGTGCGTGCCGCACACAACGCATGCTAAAAGCTCATTGCCTGCCGCAATACAACGGCAATTCAATACCGCAACCGCGCGTGTAACTGCCACCCGTCCATCGTTTGTCTGTCCTGTCAGTCCTGCCCACGCCAGCTCTGCCCGCCATCGTGCTCCATTGATCGCAATGTGCAATCGCTGAGCTTGAATCGCCCGTCGTGCTGGTGTTGGCCCAGACGTCCATCGGCAGTTTGTCAACCCGCCCGGCGGTCTTGTCGATTGCGCTCAGCAGGATACCGTCGGTCAAATCAGCATAGTCGGCCGCGATGATCTGACCGTCCGTTCCAAGATACGGGGTATTGTGTTGCACCCACCGGCTATTGGGGCTCGTTGCCCCATCTGAAAGCCACGCCCGGTATTCTCCCGGCAGACCGGCAAGCGTTGCCTCTGACTGACAGTGCTCGTCCGCACCTTGCAAACCGCCAAAATCACCAGCGTAATTCCCGTTGGTCACAAACATGAACTGACCGGGATACTCACGCAAATACACTTCCCAGGGATCGTCGATGCTCAGTCCGCTGCCGGCAACAGGCCTGAAGTTCGTCCAATAGGCCTCCCACGGCATCACCAATCGCTGCTTGTCTGCCGCGCCTGCAAACTGCTGGTAGGAGACACCATTGAAAACAAAAAAACTTGTGTCGACATCTGGCAGATTATCGAGCGCGCACGGGCTGCTGCCGCGGCAGGTTGTTGACTCGTTGACGACCAGTATGTCCTCATAGCGAAGATTGCTGTCAGAGGGATTTCCCATCAGATTCCAAGTCGACTGCGCGGCAATGGACTGCAAATGACAGGGCATACCGGCAGCACACGGCAACGCGTTGGTCCCCTGAACTTTCAGGCTGCCGGCTGGCATCTTCAGCGTTACCTCTTCGGCGCTGTTAAACCAAAACCCGACGCCAGGTGCTGGTGCCGGATCACCTGCCGCAATCGGTATATAAGCAGCCGGACTGCCATTTGCCTGATAGCGAAACGCTGACCATTCGTCCGAGTCGAGTGCAGCGCCGTCGATCAAATCAGCCATGGTGGTACCATTTGGCACGGTGCAAGGTAAAGACAACAAATGCCAGCCGCCGGGGTTGCTAATCAAGCGACGACTCACATCTGGATCGCAAAGCTCTGCAGCAGCGCCTGACAGAAAGCCATCAAACTGCCAGCGCTGATCAAGTGCCCCGTTGTCGGCTGAAAATGCTATCTGCCCATTGCCTGAAAGTTCTGCTGGCAGCCCGTTGACGCTAATCAGATATCGGGTGGCTTCCACGTCGATACGAAATTGCTGATCGCTGCTGTCATTGCAGATCTCCTGAGCCAGCGCACCACCGGAGGCATCCAGGCACAGGTTACTCGCCTGGCTATGTTGAAACTGAATCGTGTAGGTGTTATCGAGCGTAGAGACCGGATCAAACGACAACCACTGGTGTGCCACATCGGCACACGAATCCGTGCCCGCTAAAGCACCTGCCGCGGTGCTGGCCTGCGGCATTTCAATGCACATGCCGTTGTCGGCGTTTTTTACTCTGGCTGAAAACGCCGTTTGTACCGTGGGATTAGCGCACACACCCAGCGTGTTGAGAACAGACAGAAAACGCCCGGCAAGAAATTCCTCACCCAGGTTGTTCGGATGAATACCATCATAGGTCATCGTCTTGCTGTCAAAGTCCGTGTTGGCATCGACAAACAAGAGTTTGTCGTCCCCTCTGTCGCTAACCAGTTGAGCGATCGCTGCGGCCAGGTCATTAGACAACTGCAATTCATCGAGGTGCCCAGCATCAAGCCCGACGCCGGGAAAAGACGGATCCCAGGGGATGACGGCCGCAAGAAGAATCGTGACGTTTGGATTGATTGTTTTAGCGCTATCAATCAGCAATTCCAAATCAGTGATGATCGTCTCGGTGGAATCACCATAAAACATGTCGTTGGAACCCAGATGCACCAGCACATAATCGACCTGCTGGCTATTCATTGCCGTCTCCATCGGCGGAATCTGATCATTGACAGTTTTAGCCGACCGGCCCTCGTGGGGCGTATTGGTCGGTCGACAGTGCGCGCTGTCATAGGATGGCGTCAACCGTGAACCTGCAAATGTCACCGGGCAGCCATAGTCTTCAAACAGCATCTGCACCAGCGGCCGGCGGTAGCTGCACTGCAATCCGTAGCCTTCGGTTATCGAGTCACCCAGCGGCAGAATAGTGACGGTGTTCGCATGGCCGGAGGTGGCGAATGCCAACCCGAGCAGCCACATAACTATCGTTGTGGTTTGTCGATTGAGCATAAAAAACCATGTTGTTCGGTTGTCGCAGGCGGATCTGTCGGCCGGGCGCACAGGCCCTGACGCAAGGCCGAGTTTAACGCACCGAATTGCAGAAAATGCCGAAATCGACACAAACACAACTTGTTGCTCGATCAACTTTTACTCAGGCGAAGGTCTTAACCCGAGCTACTCATGAAGGGACGATAGCTTCGTGCAGGCAATGGGTTCTGCACCGGATATCGCGACCGCATCACATCTGACTGATTTGGGCAAGGAAGCGAGATCGTGGGGCCGCCCAGGCTGCAGCAACAAGGGTCACGTGAGTAATCACCAATTTCGGGAATAATCCAGGTTGGCCATCACGCCAGCCGATAAACTGCCATGGGTTCGCGCTTGCCGGGTACCTGCACTGCATCGATCCGTTCGCCGTCGATTTCCGTACCCAGCAGCTTGAACGTGGACTCAGAGGCAATCACCTGTGAGCCGTAACGTTTGTTCACACTTTCAAGCCTGGCAGCCAGATTCACCGCGTCGCCGTGCACCGTATAGTTGAGCCGGTCAGACGAACCAACGGCGCCGGCAACCACTGACCCGGTATTGATGCCGATCCGCGTCTGAAGTGCCAACTGTCTATCCCCAAAGCGCCGCGCAAGCAGAATTTCCTGAATGTCCAATGCAGCGCGGACCGCATTTTCCGCGTGATTCGGGTCATCGCCGAACAGGTTGAACACTGCCAGGATCGCGTCGCCCTGATACTGCGTTATGGTGCCATGGTACTTTTCGATGGGTGCCGTAACGGCTGAAAAATAGTCGTTCAGTGTCGCCACCACCTGGCTGGGCGATAATTCCTCGGCAAGCGCCGTAAACTGCGCAATGTCTGTGTAGATGATGGTCGAAAAACGATGCTGCACGTCAGAATCCAGCCCATGCTCCAGCAGTCTGCGGACCAGTCGAATCGGCACAAAGCGGACAAACGCATGCAAGCCGCGCGTCATTTGATTGAACGCCTGCACCAATTGGCCTATTTCGTCTTGTCGGTTGGTTTCCAGTTTTACCTGGTAGTTACCGCCCTGAACCTCGCGTGCATTCTGCGCCAGTTGCAGCACCGGGTGCGTAACCTGATGCGCGATCAGGGCCGCGCCGGTAATTAACACCAGTAACCCCGCAGTTGCAATGCTGAGCAACACTTTATAGAGCTGTCGAAATGGCTCCATCGCGTGCTCGACGGATCGCGTCAGCACTACCACCACCTGCTCCTGCAGTGTCATCACCCGCACAGCCACCTGCTCTTCAGCCAGCTCAGCAATGAAAACGTCATCCGCGGGTCGATTCGTCTGCACAATTTCCGCGATCAGAAACGGGTGGATATCCGGCGCAAGCGTCGACGCAGAGACAAACGACGTAGCCTCACCCACCCGATAGACAAAGGCCAGATCGGTGTTGGTCAACTGGCCCAGACTACGTGCCAGCTCATCGTCGATGACAAACCCCACTACAATCCACGCAACTGGCTCTGGCGCCAGCAAAGGCACAACGATCAGTCGATACAACTGATTATCCAAAAGCTCCATCGCCCAAACCGGGCGGCCACTGTCCTCGGCCGCTTCAATCATATTCACGTACGGAAAAGGTGGCAGTTCGCCTGTGGGCGAGCGAGTGTCTGCAATCGTCGACAAATCCGCATCGTCCAACAGCAGCATCAGATCGGCGGAAATTCTGTTGACGCGCAGGTTTTCAAGCGCTGAGTACAAGGTACCATGATCACCCGTCGCATAGGCTTGCTTGAACGCAAAGTCGTCCGACAGCAATCGCGTACCCAGCACCAGTTGATTGAATCGATCATCAAAAAACTGCTGGAAGACGCGAGCGGCCGCATCGACGTCGCCAGCGATCTGACGCTTGACGAAGCGATCACTGGTCACACCCACTGCAATGATTGTCAAAAGCTGCACCGCCACCAACAGCGCGACCATGAACCACAGAATGCGCGCTCGCAAACTGTGGCGTGGCTGTAGCTTGCGCCACCAGTTCATCGTAGACACACCACTAGCCGGCTACCTTGACCGCGAACGCGCAGAGTCAGGGTCGATTGCGCCATTGCGGCTTTAGTCTGATGGCAAATTCAAGCTCGAGCGTGGCATCGGCGACGCTGATCCGGGTCGGCTCATCACGCCGTTTGCGTCTCTGCGGATGCCAGACACTGACATCGTACTCGCCCTTGGGCAGGGCAATAATGGCCGCTTTACCCTGCTCGCCGCTGACGGCGAAATAAGGTGTGTCCAGCACCCTGACATAGGCCACCATCCAGTCGTGAATATTACAGCCCAGGACCACCGTGCCGGTCTTGTCGAACAGAACAGGCGCCGGTGTATCGCCCTTGTAGAGTGGCAGTTGAAAGCGTCTCGCCGACGAAAAAGAATAGACGTTATGGTGGTAGTCGTCGTCGTTCGGAAAACTGATTGCAGTCCCGCGCTCAACCGCTGTCACAAAGGGCTGAAACTGACCTGCCTTCTGCCGGATGCTGGCTTGTGTCGCGTCGCGCGTCGATCCGCCCGCGCGCTCACCGGACACATCGGCAACGGGCACCGCAGACACAACCGCATCGACTACCGCCTCGCCGTCCTCAGAACACCGTCACAGCCAGCGAC
>CAZYDV010000203.1:0-5216 GCA_964646405.1 uncultured Granulosicoccaceae bacterium
GCTTTGCGGCTGATCGTGCCGGGGTGTACTACACCACCATCAGCACCCACCTGACGCACGATGAAATCGGCTACATTTTGCACGACTGTGGTGCGCGCCTGCTGATTGTGTCTGAACGGTTTTTACCGTTGTTGCAGACACTGATGAAAAACCATGAAGCTGACTGCGAGTACTATCTGGTCGGTGAGAACGCGCCGCAGTCATCTTCCATGCAACACTGGAACACATGCATCGATGCACAGCCGGATACGCCAATCGCCGACGAGGCACAGGGACTGGACATGCTGTATTCATCCGGCACAACCGGTCGACCCAAAGGCATCAAGTGGCCACTGCCCGATCAGCCGCCCGGCAGGCGAACCATGCTGATCGACCTGCTGGCGACACTGTACGACTATGGGCCCGACACTCGTTACCTCAGCCCAGCACCGCTGTATCACGCCGCACCGCTGCGCCACTCGATGGTGACAATCAAGATGGGCGGCAGCGCCTACATCATGGATCGTCTTGACGCGGCAACCTCATTGAGGTTGATCGAGACCTACCGTATCTCGCACAGTCAGTGGGTACCGACCATGTTTGTCAGGCTGCTGAAGCTGACAGACGAAGAAAGGATGCAGTACAACCTGAGCTCAATGACAATGGCGGTGCACGCCGCCGCCCCCTGCCCGATCGATATCAAGCACGCAATGATCGACTGGTGGGGGCCGATCATTCACGAGTACTATGCAGGCACCGAGAACAACGGCTTCACATCGATCACCACCGAAGAGTGGCTGTCGCATCCGGGGTCAGTCGGGCGGGCGAAGCTTGGCGTGCCGCATATTTGTGATGCGCGCGGTGAAGAAGTGCCTGTCGGCACCGAGGGTGAGGTCTACTTCGAGAACGGGCATCAATTCCTCTATCACAACGATCCGGACAAGACCGCCGGATGCACCAATAGCCATGGCTGGACTACGCTGGGTGATATCGGCTATCTGGATGATGAGGGCTATTTATATCTGACCGATCGCAAGTCGTTTGTCATTATTTCGGGTGGCGTCAATGTCTACCCACAGGAAGCCGAAAACACTCTGGTTACACACCCCGCCGTACTCGATGCTGCTGTGATCGGAATTCCGGATGAGGATCTCGGAGAGGCCGTGCTTGCGGTCGTGCAACTGGTTGATCACAGCCATGCCTCGGTCGACCTTGAATCCCGCCTGATAGCGCATTGTCGGGAACGGCTTTCGTCAATTAAATGCCCGCGCTCGATAGAATTTCGCGAATCGCTTCCCCGGTCGGCGACCGGGAAATTGTATAAGCGGCGGTTGAAGGAAGAGTATTGGCCGTCTTAGGAAGGGTGGCGTGGGTTGTTGGGTGTAGCAGTTAGGCTGTCGGGGCCTCGCTGACGCGTCGGGTTACCTGTGAGTCGCGGATAACCACTGGGGAGACCTGACGCGTGAGCGAGGCTGCTATCAGCAGTCAGTCCGGGCTTGCTCCGCAATCCAGTTGGTGTGACATCCTCGCTGACGCGTCGGGTTACCTGTGAGTCGCGGATAACCACTGGGGAGACCTGACGCGTGAGCGAGGCTGCTATCAGCAGTCAGTCCGGGCTTGCTCCGCAATCCAGTTGGTGTGACATCCTCGCTGACGCGTCGGGTTACCTGTGAGTCGCGGATAACTACGGGGGAAACCCGACGCGTGAGCGAGGCCGCTGTCGGCCATCATCCGAATCTACGCGGAATCTTTCAGGCATCCATTGAAGCAGCGGCGCTGTCGATCATGCGACCGACTGCCGCCGCATCGCCATTCTCATGCGCCAGCAGCAGTGCCAGTTTGGCCAGGAACAACTCGCTTTTGCCCTCGCCCACATCATCTATCCTGCGCGCCAGTGCCTCGTAGGTTTTCTCAAGATCTTCGTGGGTCATGTGTCTGCTCCAAACGTGGCGGTGTAGTAGCCGTTGATCACATCGCGAGTATGCGCGTGGTGCCAGCGGGCAGCGATGTGCAGGTCCGGGCGCACCAGATACAGGCTGTGCGCATCTGCGGCGAACGGCTTTCGCAGGTGTACCGGCAATACGATCACGCTAAGCGTCTGTGGGTGGGGGTTCGCCGTTTCGATCTCTGCTGCGACCTCATCGCTGAAGCACAGCGCGACAAACCCCTGCCCCAGTCGATCACTGAGGTAGCCATCACCTAGTCGGACGTCCGACATTACCGCACCCGGCTCAGGGCCACCGGCGAATTCCGGATCATCCGCGAGCACGGCCGGACTGTCTCGATAGCTGAAGGCCGTCATCTGTCGCGGGTTGGCCAGCGCGCCGGCGAACGGGTGATCGAGCGCGAGCGACAACGCGGCATCGCGCATCAGTTTCCAGCCGTGGGTGTTCGGCGTCATGAAGCGGGCACTTTTAGACGCGTTGGCAAAGACGTCCAGCGTGGCGCCGCGGCGTTCCGGAGTGTAGCTGTCGAGCAGTGCATCGCCCGCCTGACCGTTGAGCACCCAGCCAAGCTTCCAGCCGATATTGGCCGCATCCGCTAATCCATTGTTCAAGCCCCGCACGCCGAAGATCGGCACGATATGCGCGCTGTCGCCGGCAAAGAAGACACGCTTGTCGCGATAGTCGTCGAGTGCCAGTGTGTTGGCCGTGTAGATACTCCACCACTCCAGGTGCCAACTGCCCCGATAGCCGATCTCATCGAGCACAGCAGTGACACTCGCCCGAACCGTATCTTCGCGCAACGCGTGATCGGACGATTCGCCATCATGCAATTGATAGTCGATGCGCCAGATGTCGTCGGGTTGTTTGTGGATCAGCACCGTGCCGCCACGGCGGCAATCGGGATCGAACAGCGCTCGGCGAATGGTCGGGTAGTCGTGATCCATTTGAATGTCGGCGATGACGTAGCGCCCTTCGAAGTTCTCGCCCTGCAGTCGCTGGCCGAGCATCTTACGAATCGGACTGTGTGCACCATCGCAGGCAAGCAGCCAATCTGCTGTGAACTGATAGTCGCCCGCGGCATCGCATACCGTGATCACTTTGCTGCTGTCGCCATTGTCGATGGCAGTGACCTCACTTTGCCAGCGTGTCTCGATAAGATCACTCGCCTCGACTGCCTGCCACAAAAACTGCTCAATGTATTGTTGCTGCAGGTTATACATTGGCCGAAACTTTTCCTCCTCACTGTCTGGCATCTGAAACTCCAGAATCTTCTGCCCGCGGTAAAACGTGCGCCCGGTGGTCCAGCCCAGTGATTTTTCAAGAAACGGCGCGATTGCACCCAACTGTTCGAGTATGTAGAAGCTTGGCCGCGCGATGCAGATGGCCCGGCTGCCATCGTTGAAGGTGGATTTGTTGTCGAACAATACGCAGCGGACACCCTCTTTTGCCAAAGCCAGCGCTGCGGTCATGCCAATCGGGCCGGCGCCGACGATGGCGACGGCGGCGTGCGTGCATTTGTTGCGCACAGGCAGCGCTGGCGCGTCAAAGTGCGGATAGTCGAAATACAGCGAATCCAGATCGCTTCGGCCTGCAGGTCTTGGCAAAGTTATCTCCGTGCTTTTGATTCAAGACTGGCAGACGATAAGCGGGTCGCCAGGGCAATCGAGTCGATCACGCTATTCATCTCTGGTACAGGATTAATAAACCGGTGCCGAGGCTGCATTCTAACAGCGGCAGCCTGCACAGAATCGAGTCAGCGGTGACTGCGCCCACGCCAAGCGCCGATGGCTTAGCAAAACTGCGCAGGTCACTATATTATGTAAAGCGGTTGGGCGCAGCGGGATATCGGTTTGGCCGTCCAAGGTTCGTGCTAAGGTGACGGGACGGTTTGCCCGGCAGCCAGTGGCGACGCAGCTGCCCTACCTCTCCCCGATCTCGACCTGAACATCAATTGACTACCGATAGCCGCGCCCTCGGGCAACTGGAATTTGTCTGCCTGGTCGCGACGATCACCTCACTGACCGCGTTCAGTATCGATGCCCTGCTACCCGCCCTGCGCGTCATGGGCGAATCACTGAATGTACAGGATATCCGCAACACGCAGTTTCTGGTGTCGATTTTTGTCGGCGGCATGGTGTTTGGCGAGTTGTTGTTTGGTCCGGTGGCAGATGCCATCGGACGCAAACCGACGATACTGATCGGGCTCGTGATCTATGCGCTGGGGTCTGTTATCGCACTGGCCAGCCACTCATTCGAATGGGTTTTATTGGGCCGCTGCATACAGGGCTTTGGGGTGTCCGGCCCCAAGATCGCAACCCGAGCGCTGATTCGCGATTTGTATGAGGGCGATTCGATGGCGCGGATCATGTCACTGGTGTTTACCATTTTCATTCTGGTGCCCATGATTGCACCGGCGATCGGTCAACTGACGATCGAACTGGGAGACTGGCGTACCATCTTTGTGGTGTATATCGCCTTCGCTGTGCTCTGCGGTGTCTGGCTCAGTACCCGGCAGCCAGAAACCCTGTCTGCCAATGCTCGCATCCCACTGAATTTTTCGGCGTTGAAGAATAACGCCGGCAGGATTGTGCGACACCGTCGCGTTATGGCCTGCACACTCGCGGCCGGCACGCTGTTTGGCGGGCAGTTGTTGTTTCTGAGCGTCGCGCAGTCTGTTTTTGTGGATGTTTACGGTATTGCGCAGACGTTCCCGCTGTACTTTGCGGTGCTCGCTTTTGCGCTGGGTGCCGCGGCGCTGACCAACAGCGCGATTGTCACTCGCTTTGGCATGATGGCGGTGGCGCTGACCGCACTGGTCAGTATGTCTGTGCTGAGTCTCCTGTATCTCGCCGCTGCCGTTTATTTCTCCGGGGCACCACCACTATGGCTCTTTATGACAGGCTGTTTCCTGGTCTTTGCCTGTGTGGGCATGCTGCTTGGCAACATTAGTGCACGGGCGATGCAGTCGCTCGGTGAGCTGGCGGGCCTCGGCGCCTCGGTAATGGCGGCGATGTCCAGCGCCACGGCGTTTGTGATGGCAAGCGCGATTGGTCGTTTTTACCAGTCCACCGTGACGGTTATTGGCATTGGTTTTCTGGTGGCGAGTTTCTCTTCACTGGTCCTGATGGTGAAGGCCAGACGTATGGAGATTGGGCCGATCCGGGCTGACGGAGTGGCCAGGCCGGTTGGTGGTTGATGAGCGTTATGGGGGCAGATAATTCAGGTGTGCCTCGCTTACGCGTCGGGCTACCTGTGCGTCGCGAATAGCGATGGGGAAACCCGACGCGTCAG
>CAZYDV010000203.1:5316-11302 GCA_964646405.1 uncultured Granulosicoccaceae bacterium
ACGCGTCGGGCTACCTGTGCGTCGCGAATAGCGATGGGGAAACCCGACGCGTCAGCGAGGCTGCTATCAGCCCGTTCCGGGCCTGCACTGTAGTCTGCCTCGTGTGACGTCCTCGCTCACGCGTCGGGCTACCTGTGCGTCGCGAATAGCGATGGGGAAACCCGACGCGTCAGCGAGGCTGCTATCAGCCCGTTCCGGGCCTGCACTGTAGTCTGCCTCGTGTGACGTCCTCGCTCACGCGTCGGGCTACCTGTGCGTCGCGAATAGCGATGGGGAAACCCGACGCGTCAGCGAGGCTGCTATCAGCCCGTTCCGGGTTTGCGCGGTAGTCTGCCTCGTGTGACATTCTCGCTTACGCGTCGGGTTACCTGGGCGTTGCGAACAACGATGGGGAAACCCGACGCGTCAGCGAGGTGGCTATCAGCCCGTTCCAGGCTTGCTCTGCAGTCCACCTCGGGTGACATCCTCGCTCACGCGTCGGGTTACCAGGGCGCTGAGACTAACGATGGGGAAACCCGACGCGTCAGCGAGGTGGCTATCAGCCCATTTCAGGCTTGCTCTGCAGTCCACCTCGGGTGACATCCTCGCTCACGCGTCGGGTTACCAGTGCATTGCGATGAGCGATGGGGAAACCCGACGCGTCAGCGAGGCGGCTATCAGCCCGTGTCAGGCTTGCTTTGCAGTCCACCTCGGGTGACATCCTCGCTCACGCGTCGGGTTACCAGGGCGTTGCGAGTAACGATGGGGAAACCCGACGCGTCAGCGAGGTGGCCATCAGCCCATTCCGGACTTGCTCCGGAATCCACTTCGTGTGACCTCATTGCTCACGCGTCGGGTCGCCCGGAAGGTACATTCGCAGCCGCACTGTCTGGCGGCATCAGATTTCCGGTCAAGACATTTGCTATGCTGGACACCTCAAGCAGCCGCAGCAGGAATCAATCATGCCCCGAGTCCCCGAAATCACCGACGCCGGCGGCAATCCGGCACTCGACGCCCTTTTCGACAAAGAACGTGAGTTGTATGGCGATCTGCTGAATCCAACTCGTGTCATGGCGCATTGTCCACCCATTCTGGCCGCGGCGAAACAGTTCTATGCCTCGATTGCACAGTCGGGACATTTGCCGGCTTCACTGCACGCGCTGGTCCATGTGCGGGTCGCGTCAATCAACGGCTGCCCGTTCTGAGTTGACATCAATTCGGTCCGTGCGATCGAGGCAGATGGCGGTGAGGAAAAAGTGGCGGCGCTGGCTGACTGGCGTGCAAGCACGCTCTACACTGACCGTGAGAGAGTAGCCTTGGAGTACGGCGAGCGTATGACAATCACCGGCCAGACGGTCGACGATGCGTTCTACGAGCAACTTGTGCAGCACTACAACGACGCGCAGATCGTTGAATTGACCGCGAGCATTGCGATGGAGAACTTTCGCAGCAAATTCAATGTGCCGCTGCAGGTCGAGGCGCAGGGGTTTTGTCCGCTGCCAGTCAATCCGGCAGGCTAAATTATGCGATACAGGCACTCTCCTTCAGTAACACATTGAGGATCGGGTGATTGAGTGAGTAGTCTACTGGCAAATCGATAACGTGCACGCCCTTCGAATTTAATGCTGTGGTCAGTACCTCTGCAAATTCGTCATGGCTGTCTACGCGATAGCCCTTAGCGCCGAAGCTGTTAGCATACTGAACCATGTCCGGATTGTTGAAATCCAGACCGAAATTATCAAAACCCATGCCCTCCTGCTTCCATTTGATCATGCCGTAAGCGCTGTCGTTTAACACGATCACCACCAGATCCAGATTCAGGCGCACTGCGGTTTCAAGCTCCTGTGAATTCATCAGGAATCCGCCATCACCATTCACCGAGACGACTTTCTTCTCGGGATTGAGTTGTTTTGCAGTAATCGCCGACGGCAGGCCTGCACCCATGGTGGCCAGCGCGTTGTCGAGCAGCAGGGTATTGGGTGCATGGCACTTGTAGTTGCGCGCAAACCAGATCTTGTACACCCCGTTGTCGAGGGTGACGATATCATCATCGGCGAGTTCACTGCGCAGCATGCTGACCAGACGCTGTGGAAGAATGGGGAAACGCGTATCGCTGAAATAACGCGTGACATGGGTATCCACCTCCGTTCGCACCCGTTCGAAGTAGGACAAATCTTTATCGAGTTTCCCAATACCGGCCGTGAGTTTTGTCACTGCTGTGGAGATATCGCCAACGATATTGAGCTGTGGAAAATAGACATCGTCAATCTGGGCTGCAAAAAAATTGATGTGGATAACCTGCTTGCCCCCCTTCTCCATAAAGAATGGTGGTTTTTCAATGACATCGTGACCCACGTTGATGATTAGATCGGCGCGGTTGATCGCGCAATGCAGGTAGTCGTCGTCAGACAGCGCCGCTGTGCCGATGAATCTTTCATGGCGTTCATCAACGACGCCCTTGCCCATTTGCGTGTTGAAAAAATAGATGCCGGTCTTGTCGATGAATTCGCGCAGCGCTACACTGGTGCGTTTTCGATTGGCGCCTGCACCGATGAGCAGCAATGGCCGTTCGGCCGCCTCGATCATCTCGATGGCCTTTTGAATGCAGGTGTTGTCGGCGTCAGGTCGTCGGTATCCGACAACGCTGAATATGCTTGCGTCAGTCTCTTCCTCGGCAATGTCCTCAGGCAATTCAAGGTAGGCGGCGCCGGGACGCTCCTGCATCGTTAAGCGGAACGCCTCGCGCACCATAGCCGGGATATTGTTGCCGTCGAGAACCTGTTCTGAATACTTAGTGATCGGTTTCATCAGGCCGACGACGTCGACAATTTGAAATCGCCCCTGCTTGCTCTTGCGGATCGGCTTCTGGCCACCGAGCATGATCATCGGCATACCACCCAGTTGAGCGTAGGCTGCTGCGGTCACGAAGTTGGTGGCACCGGGGCCGAGGGTGGACAGGCAGACGCCTGGCTTGCCAGTCAAGCGACCGTAAGTTGCAGCCATGAACCCTGCCCCCTGCTCATGGCGGGTTAGTACCAGCTGGATCGATGAATCCTTCAGGGAATGCAGGAAATCCAGATTCTCCTCGCCGGGAATGCCATAGATGTACTCAACACCTTCATTTTCCAGTGCTGCTACGAATAAGTCGGACGATTTCATCGATTACCCTGATGTATGTTTAGGCAAATTAGTGTGGTGAGCTATCTGCATCGCTATAGATGTTTGCGGCGAATCGGGTTGAAACGTGATGTCGCCGTTGATTCCATTGTCTGCCAGATAGCAGGTTTCAATTTTCCGGAGCTAAAGACCTGTTGTGGTTAGGATCTGCGCTTTAGTGGATGGTTTGATATTTGCGCAGTTGATGGAAGTGGTGCTCGTCTGACTGGCGACAGGTTGTGGATAAAACCGTGGTGTACTCTTCGACTACAACGGTTTGTAACAACGAAGCAATTCCTCTTTGAACCCATCTGCCTGGTAGAGCGCCCGCGCACGGGTATTGTTGGCGAAAACGTGTAACGTAAGGCTCTGCGCGCCACGTGCCGAGGCCGCAGACTCAGTGGCGCTGATCAGTGCCTGACCGATACCCTTTCTTCGTGATTCTGCGGCTACCGCCAATACCTCAAGGTGGGCGCTGGGCTCGCCGGACAGCAATTCGGATCGCATGGTATAGATGGCTACGCCGTGTACTGTCGCTTTGTCGTCTACCGCGACCAACGCTTCTGAATCCGGGGTATTGCCATCGAAAAACTGTTTCAACATTTTGGCGTCACCCTGCCACAGATGATCCGGATTTCTGTAGTCGGGCACGGCAAAATCGGCCAGTTCCGGCAAAAGCGCCATCGCTTGTGACTGATCGGCGGCTATAGCCACTCGAATGTTGTAATTCATGTGATTATGGTTGCTTTAAAGTGACTTGCTGTTTATCGAGGGTGATCAGCTTTTTTCGGTAGAGGCCGCCCAGCGCCTTTTTATAAGCGCTTTTGCTCACAGCGTAAGCGGAATAGATTTCGTCCGGCGGACTTTTATCGGTCAATGTTGAGACACCACGGTGGCTTTGCAGCCATTGCAGAATACGGCTTTCCAGATCATCTCTTGACGCCTGGTTGCGCTGATTTAACGTAAGATCAATCCTGCCGTCTTCGCGCAGCGTCGGGCTGACATACCCGGAAACTGACTGGCCGACAGACAGTGGCTGAAAAATCTCGCTGTGATACAGCACGCCCAGGTGACTGCTGTTAATCACGGCTTTAAAGCCGAGCTCGGTTTGCTGGCTAATCAACAGTTCAACCGATTGATCGGGCTCAAACTCTCCGTGGTTCACTGCTGGCAGATGTCTATACAGCCCTGTGCTGGCGATCATGCGTTGGTTAGTATCATCGATCAGTCCTATCGCCACCACCAGTTGCCCCAGCGCTACTGACTCGGCCAGTTCGGATCGCGGTACGAACAGATCCGAGCTCATGTTCCAGTCGAGATAGGTGCCACTATCAGTGTTGCTTACCACCCGCAAAGCGGCGCACTGCCCTGCCAGTAACTTAGGCTGATGCACGGTGGCGAGCAATGACTCGTCGGAATCGACGTAGACGAATACCTTCAGCGAATCACCCACTTGCATTTCAGCCCGCTGGAAGCCCTTGACCAGCATGACCTCGCCCCAATCTCCTCCATCCAGAAAACAACTGTACGAGCTGATCCTCGAGATGCGTAACTGGTTCATGCTGCCAGGTTCTATCATGCAGTGTGCCTGGGTGGAAAGGTGCCGGCAATTCTACCGACACTGCGGATAAAAAACTCAGAATCTGCGGACGCCGGTCAGATCGATTTTTCGAAACCGGAGGTTATAGCGGCTTGTCGATTGATCATGCGCGATATCAGATATTATGTAAAGTACTGACTATCGGTAGACGCTGTAGGTCAGACAAAGCAAACGGTGTCGTGACCCCCATACTAATAGTCGATATCATGCAGACAAGTCGCCTGAGCGAACGTAAACAACAACTCTGAGGAAACACTATGCGTCTGGCCGGGAAAACTGTGTTGATCACCGGAGCGGCGTCGGGCATTGGGGCTGCCTGCGCCACGCTTTTCAAGGCAGAGGGCGCGCGTCTGGCTGGCGTTGACTTGAATACCGACGCACTGGAACCGCTCGAACACGCGCTCGACATTCGGCGTGTAGTCGATGTCACTGACAAAACAGCCGTGGATGACATGGTGGCATCCATAGCCGATGCCTTCGGCCACATTGATATTCTGATCAATAGCGCCGGCATCACTGCCCGCAACGTCGCCAGTGACCTGCCGTGGGATCAGATCTGGCAGAAGGTCATGGATGTGAACGTCAAGGGTACCTTGCTGCCGAGTGCTGCGGTCATGGATTTACAGCGCACGGGCGACAGAGGTGGGGCAATCGTGAATTTCAGTTCGATCTACGGTCAGGTGGCCCGCCCCGCCCTGCTGGCCACCGGCGGTGTTCCCGATCCCTACACCCACTCGAAAGGCGCGGTTTTGCAGTTGACGCGGGATCTTGCTGTGTCCGGTGCAGCGAACAACATTCGCGTCAATGCACTGTGCCCCGGTTTTATTGAAACGCCGATGACCAGCGGACTGCGACAGGACAATGCGATGAACCAGGGCCTGGTGGAATTGCATCCGATGGGCCGGCTGGGCACGGCAGATGAGGTGGCGCGTTGTGCGTTGTTTCTGGCCAGTGATGAGTCTTCGTTTGTCACGGGTACAACGCTTGCTGTCGATGGTGGCTATCTGGCGGTGTAGCGGGTCGCAAGTGCCAACGCACGTACCATTTTTGATTCGGTGGTAGGTGCGCCTTGGCTTACCAACCATACGGCTTTTGTTCGGATTTTGAGTTTGCGCTACTGTAGGGGCCGTAAGTGCCAACGCACGTACCATTTGCGATTCGGTGGTAGGTGCGCTTTGGCTTACCTACCCTACGGTTTTTGTTCGGATTTTGAGTTTGCGCTACTGTAGGGGCCGTAAGTGCCAACGCACG
>CAZYDV010000204.1:0-11295 GCA_964646405.1 uncultured Granulosicoccaceae bacterium
GGCCATGTCCACCTATCTGCAGCATCACTACGATGCTGCAGACCCGGCCGAGCAGGCGCTGTTTGCGCAACTGCTGCAGGAGCAGGATCCGGAAATCATGGTGTTGATTAATGAGCCCGACCGCCCCTCGCCCTACCGACCGATCATTCGAAAAATCCGCAATACCCTTGGTGCTGAATCTTGAACGATCACGCATCACGGGCTTGGCCATCATCGGGCTGCACCTGCTCGCGGCACTAGCGATCATCAGCGCAGACCTCGCGCTCTGGATCAAGCTCACCAGCCTGCCGCTGATCGCCGCGAGCCTCTACTACAACCTTCGAGCCGAGCGCGCCATCGCATCGCTGGTCTGGCACAAGGGTGATCGCTGGCACATTCGGCACCGCGCACAACCAATCCGTCGCGCGCGCTTATCGCGCATCGATTTCTTTTCACGCTGGCTGGTGATCGTAACCCTCGACTGCCCCGCGCGGCCACGATGGCGACGGTTGGAAAAGTTTGTCATCGCGGCTGACTCGCTGGATGCCGACACCTTCCGCCTGCTGCGAGTGAGACTTAGAATCGAGGCGATCCCGATGCTGCAATCCCCGCCCGAACCGCCCTTTCATCAGCGCTGATAGCTGTTACAGTAGAGTCGTTCGTCTGCTCAGGAAAACGCCCGTGTCCAAGCCCATTCTGCTCGGTGTCAACGTCGACCACGTCGCGACGATTCGCCAGGCGCGCGGCAGTCGCTACCCGGATCCGGTGCACGCAGCGCTGCAGGCTGAAATGGCCGGTGCCGACGGCATCACCATGCATCTGCGCGAGGATCGGCGCCATGTGCAGGACGAGGACATCGAGCGTTTCGCCGCCTGCACACAAACCAAACTCAACTTCGAAATGGCCGCCACCGACGAGATGCGCGACATCGCGCTGAGAGTCAGGCCAGTGGATGTCTGTATCGTGCCGGAAAAGCGAGAAGAGCTGACCACCGAAGGCGGGTTGAATGTCACCGGTAATGATAATGCGCTGACCGAACTGTGCGGAACCTTCAACGAAAACCATATTCGCGTCTCGCTGTTCGTCGATCCCGATCAGGCTCAGATCGAGGCCAGCCGCAAGGCCGGCGCCGCTTTCATCGAGATTCACACCGGCAGCTACGCCGAGGCGAAAACAGAGGCTGACCAGGCTCGTGAACTGGCGAAGATTGCACAGGCCGCACAGTTTGCCGAGAGCATCGGCCTGAAGGTCAACGCAGGCCACGGACTCACCCGCTACAACGTCGCCGCGATCGCCGCAATCCCGCAAATGCACGAGCTCAATATTGGCCACTCGCTGGTCGCAGATGCGCTATTCACCGGTCTGCCGCAAGCCGTTCGCGATATGAAACAACTGATGCTCGACGCCCGCCGCCCATGATCGTCGGCACCGGCATCGATATCGTCGAGGTCGAGAGAATCGAATCGGTGTACCAACGCCGGGGCGATCGCTTTGTCAGCCACGTGCTGCACACCGACGAGCTCGACGAATTCAACGCCTCGCAGTACAAGGCGCGTTTTCTTGCGAAACGGTTTGCCGTCAAGGAGGCCGCAACCAAAGCCCTGGGCACCGGGCAGGCCAACCAGGTGTTGCTCCGGCACTTCTACATCTCGCATGATGAAAACGGCCGACCGGTCTTGCACGCCTGCGATCAGGCACTTGCACTGTGTCAACAACTGGGCGTCACCGGCATGCACGTCAGCATCGCCGATGAAACAGGCTACGCGGTGGCAAGCGTGGTGCTGGAGCGTCCGTGACGCACCGCGGGTGCGTGTAGCGCACTGATATCCCGCGCTGCCACAACCACAACTTTTGCTTGACTTGCCGCGCACGCGGGTTAACGATCCGACAAAAGCCCTCAAAGGATCGGGCCCGGTTGTTATGGAGTAGAAGTATTGCAAACCCCCATCTCCCATGAGCAGATCCGCCTGCTCTACGCACAGCCCACGGGCGTGTTTTTCGGTGCCATTGTGGTCGCACTGGCCGCTTCGTGGACCCTGTGGCCGGATGCCGATCATCGCGTCTGGATAGCGTTGTGGTGCGCGGCCAATATCGCACTGGTGCTCGGCAGGCTGTATGCGCATCGAGTCTATGCACGGCAACTGGAACAACACCCGGATCAGGACAATACGCTGTGGGGGCTGTTCTATTGCCTGTGTTCGTTCAGCACGGGGTTTTTGTGGGGTTTAACACTGCTGTTGTTTTTCCCGTCTGATCGCTACAACCTCGCGATCATCATGGTGATACACGCCGGCTACATCAGCGCGGCGGTACTGGCAACATCCGTCTACTTCCCCGCTTTTCTGTGTTTCATTTTAAGCTCATCGGTGCTGATCACCGGTGCGATCGTGCTGCATGGCGGGTGGGACTTCACCATGATGGCCGGGCTGTCGGTGTTCTACAGCGCAATGCTGATTTTTTTCGGCATTCGAAACAACCACTCAGTGGCGGATCAGATTCGCTTGCGGATGAAAAACGACGAGCTGCTGGCACAGGTTGAACAGGAGCGCGACCGTGCACAGCAGGCGGTACTCGATAAAAACCGCTTTCTCGCCTCGGCCAGCCACGATTTGCGTCAGCCGGTGCACGCACTGGGCCTGCAGGTGGGCAATCTGCGCAAGCACATAGACTCAGCAGAGGCGCTGGACATTCTCGGTTCGATCCGCGAGTCGACCGATGGCCTGTCGGATCTCTTTCACGGCCTGCTCGATCTATCCGAACTCGATGCCAACGTGATCCAGAACGCCCCCGGCCATCATCGACTGGCAGAACTGCTGTCGCGGATCAACACCGACTTCCAAAGTGTTGCACAGGAAAAAGGGCTGAGTCTGGATATCGACACACAGACCAACGCCATCGCACTGATCGACAAATCACTGCTCGAGCGCGTGCTCCGGAACCTGATCAGCAACGCCATCAAGTACACCGGCAATGGCGGGGTCAGCCTGTCGATCGAGCCGATTGAAAAAGACGAGGCACTAAAGATTTCGGTTCGCGATACCGGCCAGGGCATACCGTCGCAGGAAATCGACAAGATTTTTTCAGAGTACCACCAACTCGAAAACCCCGAACGCGATCGCAGAAAGGGGCTTGGACTCGGCCTTGCCATCGTGCGCCGCATCTGCGAGCTGATGAAAGTACCGATCCAGGTCGATTCAACGCCCGGCAAGGGATCGACATTCAGCTTGATCGTTCCCGCCGGCAAGCATATTCCAGAACCTGTCAGACCACCCGTCGAACCACTGCAGGATATTTCAGAGGCGATCGTGCTGACCGTCGAGGATGAAGTCTCAACGCTCAAGGCGATGAAACAGATGCTCCAGGACTGGGGCTGCGAGGTGATTGCCGCCACCAGCACGGCCGAGGCCATGCAATTGCTGGCAGCGCAGAAGTTTGTCGACGCGATCGTCGCCGACTTGCGCCTGCCAGACAACAGAACCGGTCTGGAGACGATCGAAGTGGTACGCGCCCACTACGAAAACGATGCCCTTCCCGCCCTGCTGATATCCGGCGATACCGATCCTGAACGACTGACTATGGCAAATGAGGCCGGCGTGAAAATGGTCCACAAACCGGTCGACCCGGACAAACTCAGACGCGAGATTACGCGGATACTCTATCCACCGGACGACTAGCCAGACGCAGCCTGCCTGGCCACGCATTGTTCATTGCGCCGGTTGGCATCGCGTACGATAATGAACCGTCCATGCCAACGATCCGGGCCAACCCGTATCTGCGCGGTTCACGCCATGCGTTGGCTACCTTGTGAAAGCAGAGCCAGTCATGCCCCACTACGCCAACAACCCAAGCGCCGTACAAGCCCTGATCCGCCCGCGAGAAATCCACCGCGACGCCTACGTCAGCGACGAGATCTTCGATCTCGAGATGAAACATCTGTTTCACAACACCTGGGTCTACGTTGGCCACGCCAGTCAACTTCCTAACAACGGCGACTATCTGGGTGCCGAAGTCGGCCGCCAGCCGCTGATTATCGTGCGCCACAGCGACGGCGAGATTCACGCCTTCTACAATCGCTGCCCACATAAAGGGGTGCGAGTCACCACCGAGGAATGTGGCAACGCCGGCCGGTTTTTTCGTTGCCCTTATCACGCGTGGTCATTTCGCACTAATGGCAAGCTGATGGCCGTGCCACTGAAAAAAGGCTACGAAGGCACCAAGCTCGAAGACAACATCGCCCATCGCGGTCTGTTTCCAGTGGCACAGCTAAAAGTCTATCGCGAGTTTATTTTTGTCAAACTCAATCCCGGTGGCGAGACCTTCGAAGAATTCTTTGGCGACAGCCTGTCCACCATAGATAATATGGTCGATCGCTCACCGGCCGGCCGGTTAGTTGTTGAAGGCGCACCACTGCGGTTCATGCACAACTGCAACTGGAAAATGCTGGTCGAAAACCAAACTGACACCTGCCACCCTATGGTCGCCCACGAAGCATCCGTTGGTACGGCGGTAGACATCTGGAACACCGAAGGCGACGGTGGCAAACACCCGGGCGTCGAGATGCTGGCCCCTTTTATGTCACCCTATGAATTTTTCGAAGGCATTGGCATTCGCGTCTGGCCCAACGGCCATGGACACACCGGCGTTTCAGGCTCTATTCACGCCGACTACAGCGAAATTCCTGGCTACTTTGAAAAAATGATCGAATCCTACGGCGAAGAACGCGCCAAGGCGATTCTGGACGAAGTCCGCCACAACACCGTCTATTTTCCCAATATCATGATCAAGGGGCCCATTCAGAACATTCGCGTATTCAAGCCTGTCGCGGCCAATCGCACCCTGGTCGAGAGCTGGACTTTTCGCATGATCGACGCGCCCGATCAACTGTTTGCCCGCACCCTGATGTACAACCGTTTCATCAATGCCTCAACCTCCATTGTCGGTCACGATGATCACGAAATGTACGAGCGCGCACAGATCGGCCTGACCTGCAATGGTCTTGAGTGGGTCAATATGCAACGTCTCTACGAAGAAGACGAGACCTACGATCAGGAGGCCGTCGTCAATGGCACCTCAGAGCGACAGATGCGCAATCAGTTTAGTGCCTGGCAACGCTACATGACCATGAGCATGCAAGACACCGCCGAGGCCGAGGCATGAAGCTCGATCTCACCACGGCAAGCGAATTCATCTACCGCGAAACCCGCATGCTCGATGAGGGCCGATTCGAGGAGTGGCTTGAGCTGTTCACCCGCGATGCACACTACTGGATGCCGGCCGAGTGGCAACAGACCGATCCGCTGCTGCAACCCTCACTGATGTACGAAGACTGGTTTTTGCTAAAAGTGCGCGTGCAGCGATTAAGTGCTGCCAGAACGTTCAGTCAAAAACCACGCAGCCGATCGTGTCACGTGCTGCAGGCGCCACAGATTGATGAGATTTCCGAAGACGCGCAAAGCTGCCATACCTGGACCCCGTTTCACTACACCGAGATTCGCGGCGATGACAGCACCGCCTTTAGCGGCTGGTTAAAACACCATTTGTCGATCCACGACAACACCATCAAAATTCAGCAAAAACGCGTCGAGCTCTTAAACTTCGACGCCCCGCTGCCCGCCATTCAGCTATTCATCTGACTGCATTGACTATCGACACCGTCTATCGCCGTTTCACCCAAACCGCCCAGATCTGGCCCGACCGGCCCTTTCTCAATGTGTTGCCCGAAACTGCCCGCGCCTACGAGATTGAGGCCAAAGCCTGGTCTTATTGCGAGATAATTGCTCGCGCTGATATAGAGGCCGAACGCTATCGAAACGCGGGCTATCACTGCGGACAAAGAGTAGGCCTGCTGCTTGAGAATCGTCCTGAATACCTCTTTCACTGGCTGGCACTCAATTCGCTGGGCATATCGGTGGTACCTTTAAACCCGGACCTGCGCGCAAGCGAACTGCAATATCTGATCGCCCACTCCGAAGTCGCCCTGATCATCGTCATTCCCGCACGTCTGCAAGACATCACGGCCGCCGCGAAAGATGCTCACAGTAGCGCGCCCGTCATCACCCTGCTCGACGATATCCCGCAATCCACGGCAGCAGGCAATCAACAATCACCTACGGTCGATACCGAGTGCGCCCTGCTCTACACCTCGGGCACAACCGGCAATCCCAAAGGCTGCGTACTGCCAAACGAATATTTTCTGCACTGTGGTCACTGGTACGCCAACGCCGGCGGGCTGATGGCGGTTCACACTGAGCCTGCAGAACATATGCTGACCCCATTGCCGCTGTTTCACATGAACGCCATGGCTTGTTCTGTGATGGCGATGGCCACCATCGGCGGTTGCCTGACCGTGCTGGATCGATTTCATCCGGCAAGCTGGTGGCAGAACGTGCACGACAGTGGCGCCACCGTCATTCACTATCTCGGCGTAATGCCCTCAATTCTAATGGCGATGCCAGAAAGCACACTGGATACCGATCACCAGGTGCGCTTTGGTTTTGGGGCCGGAGTCGACGCCGCACTGCACGCCAAATTCGAGGCGCGCCACGGCTTTCCTCTAATCGAGGCCTGGGCCATGACCGAGACCGGCAATGGTGCCGTGATCGCCGCCAACACCGCCCCGCGCGAAGTCGGCAGCAACTGCCTGGGCACACCCGAGGCCGAGCTACAAGTGCGCGTCGTCACCGACGAAGGCGACGATGCCGCCGCCGACGAACCAGGGGAATTATTGGTGCGCCGCGCAGGCAACTCGCCGCGCTTTGGTTTTTTTCGCGAATACTTAAAAGATGAGGCCGCCACGCTTGAGGCATGGCAGGACGGCTGGTTTCACACCGGCGATATCGTGCGCCGCAATTCAGCGGGTGCTTTCTATTTCGTCGATCGCAAGAAAAACGTCATTCGCCGCTCCGGCGAAAACATCGCCGCGATCGAGGTGGAAAGCGCGCTGGCTAAACACCCGCAAATCCGGCAGATCGTCGTTGCCGCCACACCGGATGAAATTCGCGGCGACGAAGTGCTGGCGATGATCGTGGCGGAAAGCGCTGTCGATAACGCCGACCAACTCGCTGCGGAAATCGTCCACTACAGCCTTGAACAACTCGCCTATTACAAGGCGCCGGGCTGGATTGCGTTCATCGATGAAATCCCGCTGACCGGCACCGGCAAGATACAACGCGGTGTCGTCAAATCACTGGCCACCGATCTTATGCACGCACAACGCTGTATCGACACCCGCGCGCTTAAAAAGCGTCAATCGCGATGAGTCGATTTATCCAACGTCCACGCCGCGGGTATGAAGATGTGGCCGTCACCGTGCCGATCACCATACCGTGCCAACGCTATTCCATCGATACCGCGCACTGGTGGATCGGTCGCGCGTTGCGGCAGCTCACACAAACCGCCGGCATCGCCCACACCGAGCTCGATGGACTGTCGGTATCAAGCTTCACCCTGGCCCCGGATACCGCCGTGGGCTTAACGCAGCATCTGGGTATCACGCCACGCTGGCTCGATCACATCCCGATGGGCGGCGCCAGCGGTGTGGTGGCACTCAGACGCGCCGCGCGCGCTGTACAGGCGGGCGATGCCGATGTCATCGCCTGCGTGGCGGGCGACACCAACCACGTCGACAGCTTCCGCCGACTGCTGTCATCCTTTTCACGTTTTGCCCAGGATGCCAGCTACCCCTACGGCTTTGGCGGCCCGAATGCCTCTTTTGCACTGCTGACCGACTACTACATGCGCGAATATGGGGCCAGGGCAGACGACTTCGGCAAAATCTGCGTCGCACAACGCGACAACGCCCTGCGCTTCCCGCACGCGATCATGAAAAAACCGCTCACTCTGGAACAATACTGTACAGCCCGCCCGATTGCGGACCCGTTACGACTGTTCGACTGCGTCATGCCAGTAGCGGGCGCTGAGGCCTTTCTGGTCATGTCTGAAGACAACGCCCGTGCCCTGAACCTCCAATACGCCCGCGTGGCCGGCACCATTGAACGCCACAACGCCTACCCGGATGACCCGATTCAAATGCGCGGCGGCTGGGCCATGGACATCGACGAGCTGTGGCAGCAATCGGGCCAAAGTCCCGCCGACATGCACCTGCTGCAAACCTATGACGACTATCCCGTCATCTGCATGATGCAATTTGAAAATCTGGGCTTTTGCGACAAAGGAACCGCCGCCCAATTTGTTGCCGAACACGACCTGACCATCGAGGGCGATCTGCCGCACAACACCTCCGGCGGCCAGCTATCGGCCGGTCAGGCCGGCGCCGCCGGTGGCTACCTGGGCCTGGTCGAGGCACTGCGCCAGATCACAGGCCAGGCACTGGGCAATCAGGTGAAAGATGCGCAGCGCGCACTGGTCTCAGGCTTTGGCATGATCAACTATGATCGCGGCCTGTGCTCAGCTGCCGCCGTACTGGAAGCCGCCTGATGATAGAACCCTTACAGCCACCGCCGAAAAAAGATCCGCAGGTTCGAACCCGCAATGCACTGCTGCCGCCGCGCGATCGCTCACGCGCGACGATGAAAATGGCTGCCAGCGCCGCCAGAGGTACACTGGAGTTGCAAACCTGCAGCAGCTGCCAGGCACTGGTCTATCCACCCAGAGATGCCTGTCCAAAGTGTCTGGGCAATGAGCTGCCATTCAAAGCGGTGCCCGATCGCGGCAAACTGATCGCCGAATCCACCGTGCAAACCACCACCGACACCTACTTTCGCGAACGCACGCCCTGGCGCATGGGCACCGTGCTGCTGGACGGGCCTCAAGCTGTGCCGCTGACCGTGCACCTGCACGATGAAGTCGGTCAGGCGCCCTGCGCCGTCAGGCTGCGTGCGTATCTCGATAAAACGGCCAACGTCGTGCTGATGGCCATGCCGCCTGAAACCAGCCGGCTTACAGAGGATGACCCGCAATTGCGTGAACTCACCGCCACCCCGAAACATCGCCGCGTCCTGGTCAGCGACGCCCGCACCCCCGTTGGGCGCGCTGTGGTTCAGGCCGTCCTCGACGCCGGTGCGACCCTGGTCTTTGCCGGCAACGCCACACCCTGGCTGCCATTCGAAGGCGAGGCAGAACTCGCAGCCAACGACAAAGTGCATCTCATTCCAATGGATATCACCGACGACAACTCGGTGCGCGTGCAGGCCGGTGAAATCGGTGCCAAGTGCGATATTCTGATCAACACCGCCGATCATGTGCGCGAAGGTGGCGTACTGTCGCGGCAGGGCCTGGTCACCAGCCACGACGAATTCGACGTCAACGTATTCGGCCTGCAGCGGCTGGCACAGTACTTTGGCCCCATTATGGTCGCCCGCGGCGCGGACGGTATCAACTCCGCCGCCGCCTTCGTAGACATTCTCTCGGTCTACGCGCTGAGTAACTGGCGTCAATACGGCGCACACAGTGCCTCTGCTGCGGCTCGCCACTCACTGTTGCAATGCCTGCGCGGCGAATTACTGCAAGGTGGCGTGCGCGTGATGAGCGTCTTCACAGGCCCGGTCGAAGACGACTGGTATCAACCACTGCCACCGCCCAAACTCGCCCCCGCCGCCGTCGCCAAAGCGGTCATCACCGCACTTAACGAAGGCATCGAAGAGAGCTGGGTTGGCGACATCGCTCGCGATGTGTACGAAAAATGGCAAGACAGCCCCAAAGCGCTGGAACGGGAGCTGACGCTATGAACCAACCGGCAAGCAACACATGCGGCCACGTGCTCGAACAATTGACTGCGGCGATGGCGAGCAGCGATGTTCGCATCGTCGATCTGACCCACACCCTCACGCCAGACTTTCCGGTCATGGTACTGCCACCAGAATTCGGCCAGTGCAAACCGTTTCGGATGGAGGAAGTCTCACGTTACGACGGCCGCGGGCCCGCCTGGTACTGGAACAACATCAGCATGTCCGAACACGCCGGCACCCACTTCGATGCCCCGGCACATTGGGTATCGGGGCGCAACCTGCCGGCCAATACCGTCGATGCGCTGCCGGTGGAAAATCTGATCGCCCCCGTCAACGTGCTGGACTACTCAAAAGAGAGCGCCGCCGATCGCGATTTTCTGCTTACCATTGATCACATCATCAGTTGGGAAGCACAACACGGCCAGATCCAACCTGGCAGTTGGGTATTTCTTCGTACCGACTGGCACAAACTGGTTGGCGAGCACGCCTATGTTGGCATGGAAAAAGACGGCGCCCATTCACCCGGCCCCTCCCCCGAAGCCATTCGCTTTCTGGTTGAACAGCGCGACATACTCGGCTTTGGCACCGAAACCGTCGGCACAGACGCCGGCCAGGCCGCCCACCTGCAACCACCCTACCCGGCACACTACATCCTGCACGGCGCCGGCAAATACGGCTTGCAGTGCATGGCCTATCTGGATCAGTTACCGCCAACCGGTGCCATCGTGATCGCGGCCCCTTTAAAAATTCGCGACGGTTCCGGCAGCCCATTGCGCGTACTGGCCCTGGTACCCAACACAAAGGATACAAACCCATGAGCTATACCGCTGTGGTCACTGGCGCCAGCGCCGGCATTGGCGAAGAAGTGTGCAAACGCATGCTCAGCGAGGGATGGCACGTCATCGGCCTGTCGCGTCGTGCACCCGAGTGGACCCACGAACGGTTCACCGCACTATCCGTCGACTTACTCGATCCAGACGCCACCCGGCAAACCGCCGATCAACTAAAAAGCTACAACGTCAGCCACATCGTGCATAACGCCGGTCTGGTCTGGCCAAATCTAATCGACGATGCCAAAGCCGAAGACGTCGCCGGCCTGACACAACTGCACATCAGCGCACCACTCACACTGACACAAGCCGTACTCCCCTCCATGCGCGAACGCGGCTTCGGTCGCGTGGTATTCGTCACCTCAAGAGCCGCCATGGGCGTACCCACCCGCAGCGCCTACTCCGCCACCAAAGCCGGCGTACACGGCATGGCCCGCACCTGGGCACTGGAACTGGGCGGTGATGGCATTACCGTCAACGTCGTCGCACCGGGTCCGGTCAAGACCGATAACTTTTACGGCATAGTTGAAAAGGGTTCGGATCGCGAGGCGAATATAGCTGCGCAGTTGCCAATTAAAAGAATCGGGACGGTGGATGATGTGGCTTATTCGGTGATGTATTTTGCGGATGAGCGGGCGTCTTTTGTGACGGGGCAGGTTTTGTTTGTTTGTGGTGGGGGGAGTCTTGGGGGGCTGGCGCTTTGATTTTGTGCTGCGCACGGCTTTCCGCTCTGGCTTGGCATCCATGCTTTTTTTCTGCGCGTCCCGCGCGCCGAGGTACTTTTGAAAAAGCGCAAAAGT
>CAZYDV010000205.1:0-11193 GCA_964646405.1 uncultured Granulosicoccaceae bacterium
CGGCACACCCTGCGACAACATCAGCGTGGCGAGCATATTGCGCCGCTGCAAATCGCGCCGGCTGCAGATCGCGGGGTCATCGCTCGGCCCCTCAATGCCATTGTTATCACTAAAGTTCGCGTGGTGGCCGTCGGCATTATTTTCGCCGTTGGCCTCGTTGTGGCGTGTCTCGTAACTGACGAGATCCGCGAGTGTGAAACCGTCGTGACTGCTGACAAAGTTCAGACTGGCCCAAGGGCTTCGGCCGTCGCGATCGAACATATCGCTGGAACCATGTACCCGACGCGCCAGATCCGGCAACATGCCATCGTCGCCACGCCAGTATCGGCGCACGGTATCGCGGTATTTGTCGTTCCACTCCGACCAGCCGGCCGGAAAATGCCCCAACTGGTAGCCGCCCGGGCCAATGTCCCATGGTTCGGCGAACAATTTAACTTTGCCCAGCACCGGGTCCTGTCGAACAGCATTCAAAAAACTGCCTGACGGATTGAATCCCTGATCCTCGCGCGCAAGCGTCGATGCCAGATCGAAACGAAAACCATCGACGTGCATATCGGTGACCCAGTATCTCAGGCTGTCCATCACCATCTGCAGCACACGCGGGTGACTGAGATTGAGTGTGTTGCCACAGCCGGTATCATTGATGTAATAGCGTTGATCGCTGGGCAGCAGGCGATAGTAGGAGGCATTGTCCAACCCCCGAAAAGACAGGGTCGGCCCACGATGATCGCCCTCGCAGGTGTGGTTGTAGACAACATCGAGAATCACTTCGATGCCCGCATCGTGCAGCCGCCGGACCATGGTTTTAAACTCCGACAGTCCACCACCCGCCATATAACGCCCCTCGGGCGAGAAAAAATTGAGTGTGCTGTAACCCCAGTAATTGACCAGTCCTTTGTCGATCAGGAAGCGATCATCGGCAAAGCTGTGCACCGGCATCAGTTCAACCGAGGTAACGCCTAGTGCCTTTAGATACTCGATCGAGGACGGATGGCCCAGACCCGCATAAGTCCCGCGCTGGGTCTCTGGCAGCGATTCCCGCAGTCTGCTGAATCCGCGCACGTGCAGTTCGTAGTTGACGGTATCTGCCCAATGCTTCGCCGGTGCCCTGTCGTCTCCCCAGGTGAAGGCGGGATCGACAACCACACAGCGCGGCATCGCCCTGGCGCTGTCACGCCGATCGAAAGACAGGTCCATTCGTCCGCTGGCGGCGCGATACCCCAGGTGGGCATCTGTTAGCTTGAGTGGTGTATCAAGCAAACGCGCATAGGGATCGAGCAACAATTTGTGCGGATTGAAACGGTGCCCGCGGTCTGGCTCATAGGGGCCATAGACGCGGTAACCGTAAAGATCGCCGGGCCGGCAATCCGGCACGTAGCCGTGCCACACCTGGTCGGTGCATTCGGGCAGATCATAACGGTCTCGCTCGCGGCGGCTGACCGGATCAAACAGGCACAGCTCGACGCGCTCGGCATGTGCCGAAAACAGCGCAAAGTTAACGCCTGCCCCGTCCCAGGTTGCACCCAATGTATGGGGAAAACCGGATTCAATGATCAGTGGATACTCCTCAATTCACGGACGCCGGTTCGACAATTGCGATCAAAACGTAACAACATGCCCCAAACTCTTGATTGTGCGACCGTATACTTGACATAGCGACCACCGTGGCGACAGTTTAAGTGGACGTACCTGAATGCAAAATATTCAAAAATTATGGCGCTGGATAACCCGAGCCAGGGCGCACCGAACACATGTACAGACGCTGTAGTGCAAACACAGCGCCGCTCACCCCAACCCAGATCACAGGATAGTACTTGAGAAAATTCGTTTCAGTATGGCTCATCGTGGCTACCCTGCTGGCGGGTAACAGCCTTGCCTCGACCAGCGAGTTTTCTGATATCGACTGTACGATTCTGATCAATGAGGCCCCGCCGGGGGCGAGCTGTCACAGCGTGACTCTGCCCGTCGATCACTTTCGCAATCGATCACAATCTATCGAGCTGCCACTGCTGATAGCCCGTGCGAATACCGAAAAAAAGTCGCAGAGCGCGATCCTGATACCAGGCGGCGGCGGACCGGGTTCGCCAGTCGGATTTGGCTATCTTTACGATCCAGGCGGGTTTCTCGAGTACTACCAACCGCTGCTCGACGCCGGCTTTGATATCGTCTTCACCGATCAGCGAGGTGCCGGCCTTTCGACGCCGATGCTTGCGTGCGAAGAGTCAATCGCAGATTTCAAGCGTCTGGTACGCAGCCCGTTCAGCCTGCACGAGTCGATGAAAATTCAGCTCGCCAGCACCGCACAATGCAGATCCAGGCTCAATCGCCAGGGCATCGATCTGACACTTTTCAATACCGAGCAATCGGCAGCCGATTTTCTCGCGATTATCGATGCACTCAACTACGACCAATGGCATGTACTGGCAACCTCCTATGCCACCGCCATTGCCCAGGCCATGCTGTTGATCCGACCGGATGGCTTTGCGAGTGTGGTGCTGGATTCGCCCGTGCCACTGGATTACCAGCAGCCACTGTCGCAGGCGCTGGTGCGAGAGGGAATCCAAAAGACTATCGATCTTTGCACCCGGCGTAAGCGATGCGCGCGGCGCTACCCCGATCTGGCGGGGAAATTCAACACAGTGCTGGCGCGCGCTGGGCAGCATCCATACAAAGTCAAAATCATGACGAGCGACGATGCCGGCTTTACTCGCCGCAGGACGCTGGTGGTCGACCAATACTTGCTGTCCAACATCCTCTTCACCGCACTCTACTCCAATTACTCAATCCAGCAACTACCGCAGGTGATTGACGAACTGCACGCCGGCCAGGTACAGGCACTGAATCCATTTGCAGAAGAGTTCTGGTATCAGGGTGTAGACACCGACTACGCCGATGGCCTGTATCTGAGTGTACACTGCCGCGAACGAATCCAACTGGAAGCACAGTATCAGCGCGGCCATCCACAGCACATGAACCGACTGGACGCAGACTCACTGACAATGCTCGAGAATCAACGCAAAATGTGCCAACTCTGGCAAGCGGGCGAGGACGACAAATTAAACTCCGGGCAAGTGTTCGATACTCCCGCACTGCTGCTGGCAGGCGATCTGGATCCGATTATTTCCTCGGCAGACCTCGCTCATACCGCCAACAATTTCAGCAATGCTCAAACACTGATCGAACCCTTCGCCGGGCACGCCGTGTGGTACCAGAGTGAATGCGCCAGACAGCACGTGCAGCAGTTCATGACCGGGTCGCAAGCGACGGTTTGCGAGGTCGACGAGTTGCGGTTCGACTGAGCGCGCAGATCCCTTGAGCACGATCGACGCAGTCGCAGACCTGATCACACAGAATCAACCCATTCTGCTGCTGACGGGCGCGGGCATCAGCACCGACTCCGGCATTCCTGCCTATCGAAACGCACGAGGTGAGTGGAGTCACCCACCCCCGGTTCAGGCACGCGCGTTCTATACCGAACCCGAAACCCGCAGGCGTTATTGGGCTCGCAGCATGGCGGGCTGGCCGCGGATGGCTGCCGCAATGCCAAACCTTGCCCATGAAGCGTGCACCGCAATGCAGCAGATGGGAAGCTCGGTCGGTTTGATTACGCAAAATGTCGACGGCCTCCATCAGCGCGCTGGCAGCACCAACGTGATCGACCTGCACGGCAACCTCGCGACCGTGCGCTGTATCGAATGCCAGCGGACCCAGCCACGACAAGACGTTCAACACCGTCTGCTCGAGCTCAATCCAAATCTTCCCGACACCGAGGCACCTGCCGGTCCGGATGGCGACAGCGCAGTCGACGTCATCGATAGCTTTCAGGTACCCGCCTGCTTGCACTGCGGTGGCATTCTGAAACCCGACGTGGTGTTTTTTGGCGAGAATGTGCCCGCCGAGCGCGTTGAACACTGTTTCGAGCGACTGGCACGCTGTCGTCTCTTGCTGTGTGTTGGCACCTCTTTGATGGTCTTTTCGGGCTTTCGTTTCTGCAGGGCAGCCCACGAAAAACAGATCCCCATCGTCATCATCAACCGCGGCACCACACGCGCCGACGAACTGGCGACACTCAAGCTGGATGTCGACTGTGCGAGCGCCTTGTGCGGAATTCGGAAACGACTGTGCCACCAACAATCCGCTATGTGAAAAGACGACACACCGCCGCAGAAGGCGTTGAGCGGATTGATCTGATCGACGGTGGATATTTGCTGTGGATACCAGACTTTCTTCCAAAAGCCGATTGCAGGCCGCTATTCGATACGCTGCGGGCGACGCTTGCGTGGGAACAGTCGATCATCACACTGTTCGGCCGACAGGTGCCGATTCCAAGAAAGAATGCCTGGTATGGGGATGAAGGCTGTCACTACCGCTATTCCGGCAAGACGTTCTGCGCCTTGTCCTGGACTGACGAACTACAGACGTTGCGGCGCACCATCAACACTCGCCTGGGGCTGGCGTTAAACAGCGTGCTGGCCAATCTCTATCGAGATGGATCGGATGCAATGGGATGGCACAGTGACGATGAGCCGGAGCTTGGACACACGCCGACAATTGCCTCCCTAAGTCTGGGTGGCAGTCGTCGCTTTCTGCTGCGTCCTAAAGACCCAAATGCGCACGATCAGAAACTGGAGTTCTCGCTGACGGATGGCTCGCTGCTGGTGATGGCGGGAAGCGTACAAAAATATTGGAAACACCGTGTGCCGCGAACAAGAAAGTCGGTGCCCGCCAGAATCAATCTAACGTTCCGCACGATCACGAACCCACCTTCGATTGACACCAAGTGACCCGACTTGGCGCATCACCCTGTGTGGTGAGTTCGGATTGAACGCTAAAGATGAATTAGCACTTTGCCGGCCCACAAAACTGCCAGGGGATGATCTGCATTGGAACCGACCGGCAGGCCTGACCAACTTCAGTACAGTGAATGCATTAACAGTGCTAGTGACAACGTGCTCGCCTACTGCGAGCTGCGACGCGGAATGATCGCAAGCGTGATCAGGGCAATAGCCAGACAAACCAGAACGGTGGACATGTTTCACTCCTGCGCGCACCGGGAGGATGCAGACACTTTCATGGGTAAGAAATTAGTGGCGCGCCCGGAAGGATTCGAACCTCCGACCGCCTGGTTCGTAGCCAGGTACTCTATCCAACTGAGCTACGGGCGCGCAGTCCAACAATTATGTGTTCTGGAACACGCCTCGTCAAGCGAAAATTCGGTGGGTGGTCGGGAAACAACCGGGTGGGGCCCAGACACAATAATGGCGGAGAGAGAGGGATTCGAACCCTCGATGGAGCTGTTAACCCCATACTCCCTTAGCAGGGGAGCGCCTTCAGCCACTCGGCCATCTCTCCAGATTGGTGTACCTCAAAATCCACGGCGGCGCTTCACAAGTGACCCCCGAAAGACAGAGCATATATCGTGGGGAAATAATGTCAAATACAAAAAAGAAACCGCCTCACGGCGGTTTCGCACAACCTCAACCACCGGCCAGCACCTTTGCTAGCCGTGATGTACTCCAGGGTCAGGCGATTCCGCAGAAACTGGTTCCATGGTTTCTCCGTTGTTGGGCCCACCGCCCTGACGCTCTCGTTTGATCCGTTCATAAATCTCTTCACGGTGCACGGCAACTTCCTTGGGCGCGTTCACGCCGATGCGAACCTGGTTGCCCTTCACCCCCAAAACGGTGACGGTAACCTCATCGCCGATCATCAGCGTCTCACCAACGCGTCTTGTCAAGATTAACATTTAAAAGCTCCGTTTGAATTGGACCGCCCCGGCCAAACGTGGTTTCCGAACGTTGACCGGTGCCCCGGACGCGCAACCTGACGTCCGCGCTCAACCATATTCCAACTCCGGGCCAAAGGGGTAAAACTGGCACGATTGTTTTCTGTTGTTCACATTTTTTTCGCGCCACCAACTGGGCTCAAAAACTGTCAGGAAACGGCCTCTGGCTGCCCGGCGAGTTCGAAGGCATCATGCAACGTGCGCACCCCCAACTCAAGATACTTTTCATCAATCACTACAGAAATTTTAATTTCGGAAGTCGAAATCATGATGATATTGATACCCTCGCGAGCCAATGCCTCAAACATCTTACTGGCAATTCCAGCATGCGACCTCATACCAACCCCCACAACTGACAGCTTGACAATACTAGTGTTTCCACTTACCTCAACTGCGCCCAATTCCTGAGCACGCCGCTCGACAATTTTCATTGTCTTTTCGTATTCGGCACGGTTTACAGTAAACGTGAAGTCGGTTCGGTTGTCACCAGACACATTCTGAACAATCATGTCGACCTCCACATTGCCATCTGCGACCGGTCCGAGTATCTGAAACGCTATCCCTGGCGTATCCGGTACACCCACCACTGTGATTTGCGCCTCATCGCGATTAAAAGCAATTCCGGAAATAAGCACCTGTTCCAAACGGTCATCCTCTTCATAGGTAATCAGCGTGCCCTCGCCCTCTTCAAATGACGACAACACTCTCAGCGCGACATTGTATTTTCCTGCGAACTCGACTGCTCTGATTTGCAGCACTTTCGATCCGAGGCTCGCCATTTCAAGCATCTCTTCAAACGTGATCTGGTTCATCTTACGGGCGTTAGGCACGACTCGCGGATCCGTGGTGTACACGCCGTCGACGTCCGTATAAATCTGGCATTCGTCGGCTTTCAATGCCGCGGCCATCGCAACGGCCGAGGTATCGGACCCCCCCCGGCCCAGTGTCGTAATATCGCCTGCGTCATTGGCACCCTGGAACCCTGCCAACACGACGACGTGCCCCTGTTCAAGATCGCGTAGAACGGCTGTGGTGTCGATGTCTGTGATACGGGCCTTGGTGTGCGCATCATCGGTACGAATGCCGGCCTGACGACCGGTGTAGGAGCGCGCCGTTTGACCCAGTTCGGCCAGAGCCATGCACAACAGTGCGATGGTGACCTGCTCACCGGTAGACAGTAAAACGTCCATCTCGCGAGTCAGGGGCTGATCACTAATCTCCCCCGCCAATGCAACAAGACGATTGGTCTCGCCTGACATCGCCGAAACCACAACGACAATTTTATGCCCGTCATCAACCGACTTTTTTACTCGCTCGGCGACCGCCTTGATGCGCTCGATCGAACCGACGGAGGTACCACCAAACTTTTGAACCAGTAGTGCCATTTGTCAGAGTCTTGCCGCCAGCCATTCGGGAACTGATTCAAGCGCACCGGCCAACAGCTTGGGCTCGGTGCCGCCGGCTTGCGCAAGATCGGGCCGACCTCCACCTTTGCCCCCCACTTGCACCGCGACATGATTAACGAGATCGGCCGCTTTGACCTTCTCGGTGACATCACGGGTCACACCAGCTATCAATCGCACTTTGTCTCCCTCTATGGCGCCGAGCACGACGGCCGCGGTACCGAGTTTGTCTTTAAGTTTGTCTACCGATTCGCGCAGTGTGCGTGCATCGGCGTTTTCCATTAGTACAGCAAGCACTTTGACGCCGTTGATATCGAGCGCACTCTCTACCAGTGTGTCGCCCTGACGGCTCGCCAGTTGCGCCTTGAGCTTTTCGATCTCGCGCTGTAGAACACGGTTGTTCTCGACCATTTGCGTCACTCGATCCACCACCGCCTCCTGCGGCGCCTTGATCAATGCGGCAACACTGCCCAGCGCATCATGCTCTGCAGCGGTATAGTTAACTGCCGCCTCGCCGGTGTAGGCCTCAACGCGCCTCACGCCTGCGGCAACGCCAGTCTCCGCCGTGATACGAAACTGGCCAATGTCGCCAGCCCTCACAACGTGAGTCCCACCGCAAAGCTCTGTTGAGTGAGGACCCAATTCGACGACGCGAACTCGCTCGCCGTATTTTTCACCAAAAAGTGCCATAGCCCCTTTCTTTAATGCCTCATCCATTGACATCTCGTTAATACTGGTCGCTGCATTTTTACTGATCTCACGGTTGACCCAAATCTCTATCTCACGCAGTTGTGTTGTGTCGACAGGTGCTCCGTGGGAGAAGTCGAAACGCAAATGGTCGGGCGTCACCAGCGAGCCGCGCTGCTCCACATGATCACCGAGCACGCGCCGCAATCCGGCATGTAACAAGTGGGTCGCTGAATGGTTGGCCACGGTAGCCCTGCGGCGCGGTTTATTGACTTGCGCCGTGAGCTTATCGCCCACCGAGACAATGCCTGAACCATTTATGGTTCCATAGTGCAAGATGCCGTTATTTGCCTTACGCGTATCGCTGACTTCAATCACGAGCCCATCGCTATGCAACTGACCACGGTCGCCGATCTGGCCGCCGGACTCGGCGTAGAATGGCGTTCGATCCAGCACGATCACGAGTTCGCCGCCGTCGCCTTTTGCACTTTCCACAGAATTGCCGTCGACGAATATCTCGGCCACTGTGGCTGCGCCATCAAGCGTGTCGTAGCCGGTAAACTGTGTGGCGATGCCTGTCTTTAGCGCAAGTGTCTCGTCACCAAAGCGGCTGGCCGCCCGCGCTCGATCGCGCTGTGCTTCCATCTCACGCTCAAAGCCCTTTTCATCGATACTCAAGCCACGCTCACGGGCAATATCGGCAGTCAGATCGACTGGAAATCCGTAGGTATCGTAGAGTTTGAAGACTGTCTCTCCAGGGACGGTCTTGCCGGCCAGTCCGGCCAGATCGTCTTCGAGAATCTTCATCCCCTGACTCAGGGTCTCGGCAAACCGCCGCTCCTCGTCGTGCAGTGCGTCACGCACCTGTCCACGTGCTTTCGCAAGCTCGGGATAGGCCGCGCCCATGAGGCTGACCAGAGGATCGACCAGTTTGTGAAAGAACGCCTCACTCGCACCCAGATTGTGACCGTGGCGGGCGGCGCGGCGAATGATTCTGCGCAACACATAACCGCGCCCCTCATTCGAGGGCAGCACGCCGTCGACGATCAGAAACGCACAGGAACGAATGTGATCGGCGATCACCCGCAGCGAAGGGTTGGCCGGATCCTTCGCACCGGTGACCGTCTGCACGTGGCCGAGCAGATCGACGAACAGATCGATTTCGTAGTTGCTGTGCACATGTTGCAATACCGCGGCGATGCGCTCGAGTCCCATGCCGGTATCGACGCTTGGTTTGGGTAGCGGCGTCAGGGTGCCATCGGCACTGCGATCAAACTGCATGAAGACCAGATTCCAGATCTCGATGTAGCGATCACCATCTTCTTCTGGCGTACCCGGCGGACCGCCCCAGACATCGGGCCCGTGATCGTAGAAAATCTCAGAACAGGGACCACAGGGACCCGTGTCACCCATCTGCCAGAAATTGTCTTTGGCCCCTATTCTCGCAATCCGCTCCTCCGGTACGCCGATTTCCTTTGACCAGATGTCCCAGGCCTCGTCGTCTTCTTCAAAAACGGTGACCCAGAGTTTGTCCGCCGGCAGCTTCAGGACGACGGTCAGGAATTCCCAGGCGAATTGAATCGCATCGCGCTTGAAATAGTCGCCAAAACTGAAGTTGCCGAGCATTTCAAAAAACGTGTGGTGCCGCGCCGTATAGCCAACGTTATCAAGGTCATTGTGCTTGCCACCCGCGCGCACGCAGCGTTGTGAGGTCGTCGCGCGCTGATAGCTGCGCTTTTCGGTGCCCAGAAAACAGTCCTTGAACTGCACCATTCCGGCATTGGTGAAAAGCAGAGTCTTGTCGTTGCCCGGTACCAGCGAGCTGGATGACACAATCTCGTGTCCCTTGCTGGCAAAATAATCCAGAAACTGCTGTCGAATGTCAGTTACCGTAAGCATCTTGGTATTTGTGCCCGTAAGTTTTTCTATGGTGCCGAAGCGGCGATCGGTAAATCAGCTGTGAACGTGTTTGCGAAGACTGCGAATAGCCGTTGCTGACTGCTCAGCGTCGAAACCGCGGGTGTACAGATAGCGTCTCATTTTTGATTGCACATCTGCTTTGTGATCACTGCCGCCAAATTTCTTTGCGAGTGCTGCCCGGGCGATCTGGCCCCAATCGATCGCTGCTTCTTCAAGTGCAAGGTCAATCACCGGGGACGCAACCCCCCGACCCTTCAGTTCATAGATGACACCGGCCAGGCCAAAGCCGCGCGCCGCGCGGGACCGTGCGTAGGCCTCGGCATAGCGCAGGTCACTTTGCAGTCCTTCCTCGGCGAGTTCGGCCACCACCCGCTCTACGACCAGCGGATCGAGTGAACGCTCGATCAGCTTGCGGGTGAGTTCGTGCTGGCTGTGCTCACGCGCCACGAGCAGGCGCATCGCCCGCTCGCGAACGTAGTCAGGTTTGCAATGCTGCGGCAGATCCGGTTCAGACAATCCGCAGCCACACGATCCCCGAATCAGGCCTCGACTTCATCGATCTCGGCTTGGTCTTCGGTGATCTCCTCGCTCTTTCGAGTCGGCTTGGATAGCAGCAAGTCACGCAATTTGCTATCCAGTTCCGCCGCTATTTCAGGGTTTTCCTTGAGGAAGTTGCGCACATTGTCTTTGCCCTGCCCGACGCGCTGACCGTTGTAGCTATACCATGCGCCAGCCTTGTCAACGAGATCGTGTTTAACACCGAGATCGATCAACTCACCCTCGAAGGACGTACCCTCGCCGTAGAGGATCTCGAATTCAGCCTGGCGAAAAGGCGGCGCCATTTTGTTCTTCACCACTTTGACGCGAGTGTCGTTACCGATCACCTCGTCGCCCTTCTTGATCGCGCCGATTCGACGGATATCGAGTCGCACCGATGAGTAGAATTTCAGCGCGTTACCACCGGTGGTGGTTTCAGGGCTGCCGAACATCACACCAATTTTCATTCGGATCTGGTTGATGAAAATCACCAGTGTGTTCGAGCGCTTGATGTTGGCGGTTAGCTTGCGCAGCGCCTGCGACATCAGCCGCGCGTGCAGACCGACGTGTGAGTCGCCCATGTCGCCCTCGATCTCAGCCTTGGGTGTCAACGCGGCCACTGAGTCGACAACCACGACGTCGACCGCACCTGAACGCACCAGCATATCGGTGATTTCAAGCGCCTGATCACCGGTATCCGGCTGCGAGATCAAAAGATCCTCGACGTTGACGCCGAGCTTTTCGGCATAGGTGGGATCGAGTGCATGTTCGGCATCGACGAACGCGGCGGTGCCGCCGTTTTTCTGCGCCTGTGCGATCGCCTGCAGCGTGAGGGTCGTCTTACCCGATGATTCCGGACCG
>CAZYDV010000206.1:0-11177 GCA_964646405.1 uncultured Granulosicoccaceae bacterium
CGCCGGTGATATTGGTGACGTCATCGGTGGGCTATCCGCATTCACACTGGAGTTCAACTTCAGCGCCGCCGACATCGACAGGCAAACCCTCTTCTCCTATGCGGCAACCGATCCGTCCGGCAATGACCTGCTGGTACGGATCGATGAGTCAGGAGGCTTCGGCTTCATTAGTCTGGTAATCAATGGTTCAGCTCACCAGATTACACCAGCCACCATAGATTATGACGATATTCTGCTGAATGGAAACCAACACGCGCTGGCTCTGAGTTGGGACAACACCAACGGTGACTGGGCAGTCTATGTTGATGGTGAATATATAGAGTCTGGTTCCGGACTGGCCACCGGGCAGACAATTGCCGGTGACAGCTCGACCGGGCAACTGGTACTCGGGAACGAACAGGATAGCTACGGTGGCTCGTTTCAAACCACCGATACTTTTCGCGGCACCTACCATGATGTCAGGGTGTGGGACCGCGCTCGCAGTGCCAGCGAAATCGCACTGAGCCACAACCGGAAGCTCGATGTTGATGCCGCGCAGGCAAGCGCCATCGGGCTGGTGGCCAACTGGCAGATGGATGGCTTCAACGGTTCAGGCGATGTTGAAGATATTGCAGGCGGCAATGACCTTAGCGTTCAGCACGCAACGGGGGGTGGCTTTACCAATAGCGACGCCGTCGGCGATCTGAACATCAATGAAAACAGCCTGGTTGGCACAGAGACAGGACACGTCGTTGCCAGTTACGCTCAATCCCCGGTTGATATTGTCCAGGATGGATTGTTTACCGAAGCCGGATATGCAGCAGATACCCACAACCGGCTGACTGCACCAGACACGTTCGGCAACTGGAGCCTGAACGAAGGTACAATCGATCTGGATACCGGTTTGCAATTTGGCGCATCTCCACTCGGCGGCGCTAGTGTCGATCTGGACGGTGCAGCTGCATCCTCGGGTGCTATCAGTCAAACGTTAAGCACCGAGGCCGGCAGGCAATATCAACTCGTATTTGCAGTCTCCGGGTCGACCGACGGGGAGGCGACCAAGAACTTCCGGGTGAGTGCCGGTGGCACTAGCGAGGATCATTATTACCAGGTCGACCCGAGCTGGTCAAAGGCAAATATGCTGTGGGAGCATCGCAGCATTGTCTTTACGGCTGACTCCGCGACAACCGAACTGCAATTCGTCTCGCAAGAGGGCACGGGTTTTGGTGCCATCATTGCCGATGTTCAGGTACGGGAAATACCGCAGGCGGTCTCCACGATTCTTCGCGACGACGCAACACTGGAATACAACGCAGCTACTTCCAAGTTTTATCGTTTCGTTAACGCTTCAACCAATTTCGACAACGCCCTGGCCATAGCCACCGGCAGTGCGCTGAATGGCAAAGCCGGGCAACTGGTCACTATCGGTTCGGCGTACGAAAATGAAATCATTCGACAGTACGCTATCGACAATGCCACCACGATATGGCTGGGTGCCAGAGACAGCAATGCTGACGGTAACTGGAACTGGCTGGCGGCCGACAGTGAGTCGGGCGAGCAATTATGGACTGGCGGCTCTGGCGGCGCGTCCGCACCAGGTTTCTATGCACCAACCTTTAATCAGTCGAGCGGCGCGGGCGAAGAGTACGTCCGCCTGACGAGCAACGGTGAATGGGCTGATGACACGCAAACCGGCAATCACGCCTACGTGGTTGAATGGGATGCCCACCAGGTGCTCGCCAACGACACCTTTGCCATAACCAGTCAGGATGACGTGCTGTTCGCCGTTGACCGGGACAGCGGACAGGTGCGCCTGGCCGATCCCGCCAATGCCGACAAATTCACCGATCAGGTTGTCTGGCTGAATGCCGACGATCCCGCATCGATCACGATAACCGGCAGCGGGATCAGCGGATTTGCCGACAACAGCAGTACCGGCAACAACGCGGCTCAGACAGATGACAGCCGCAGACCTACCGTCAGCAGTGCTGCGATGACTGGACGAGACGCGATACTGTTTGATGGTAACGATGACATTCTAGCCATTGCTAACGCCGCATCCATTAATCTGTCTGACATTGAAGCGCGAAGCATAACGGCGGCGTTTCAGTTGTCCAGTGACGTATCGTCTACTCAGGTCATCTACGAAGAAGGCAAACATGACAACGGCTTCAACCTGTATGTTGAAGACGGCAGGCTATACGCCGGCGCCTATTCAGAGGCTAACGGATGGGATGGCACATGGATATCAACTGCCGTCACGGCCGGCAACAACTACGTTGCCACGTTGGTCTTCGATTACCTGGAGAATCGACTCGATCTCTACGTCAATGGCGAGTTGGCTGCCGCCGCTGATACCACTACCACAACGATAAATACCCATAGTGGCAACATCGGTGTCGGTGGGGCCAATGACGGGTTCAAACGGCATTCCGGCGACTATGTCGGTGATGGAGCCAGCCTGGACGGACTGGTAGGCGAGATATCGATCAACAATCTGGCGCTGGCACCGAGCGATATTGTCGATCTGCATGCCGGCTTAATGAACAAGTGGATCGGTACGAAAACTACGGTTGATTTCGAGACCAGCGCTACTCACGCCATTACCGTTAAAACAACCGACGCTGCTGGCAACAGCTTCAGCCAACCCGTATCCATCGTCGTAAACGATGACGGCATAGAACCACAGCACAGCATTCCGGGAGCGCAGCCAGCCACAGAAGACCTGCCGCTTGAATTGAGTGCGGGCAATGCCATTGTCATCACCGATTCGGGTGCAAGCGATACTCCGCTGCAGGTTTCGCTGTCTGTCAACAACGGGCAACTGACGCTCTCGCAAATCACCAACCTTACTTTTATAGAAGGTGCGAACAACTCGGCCTCGATGATCCTTGAGGGAACCGAGACAGATATCAACGCTGCGCTCGATGGATTGACTTTCCAGCCGAACGCAAACTACCACGGATCGGACGATCTCACTGTCAAAGTCGAAGTGGCTGCCGGCCTGCAAGGCTACTACACATTCGAAGACGATCAGACCACCGATCAGAGTGCCGGTACCGCCAATGACGCAACACTCGTCGGTGGAGCGACCACAAACTACAACGCCACCCGGCAAGGCGATGTCCTTAGCCTGAGCAGCAGCGGTGACTACGCTGTTATTCCAGGTATGTTCGGGGATTCGGCAAACGTCACGCTGGCGGCCTGGGTCAACCTCAATGCCGCACCCGATACCTATGCCGATCTGATCTCACTGGGCGATAATCTCGTTCTACGACTCGACCAGGCAGGGGGTGCATCCGGTGTACAGGGTTATCTGTATGACGGCACGACGTTCTCATCGGTCCACACAGGGGAGTTTATTGCCGGTACCGGATGGCGTCATGTTGCGTTTGTTGTAGATAGTTCGACCAATACCGGAACCATTTACATCGACGGCGTTGCCAGTGCATCCAATACGCTTAGCCAGCCGGTCAGCTATCTACAGAACAGCAATACGACTATTGGTGCTCACGGCGATGAAGGTGGTTTTGGATTTTTGTCGGGCCAGGTCGATGATGCGCAGATCTTCAACCGCGCGCTGACCGCCGATGAAATTTCGGCACTGGCAACTGATGCAACCAGCACTGCAGCCACCGTCGCGATTAATACGGCCAGTGTCAACGACGCACCCGTTTTCGTCACCCCCCAACCGGTTGCCAATGGATCCTTTGATACTGATCTGGCCGGCTGGACTATCACAGGAACAGCGACACAGGACCCGGACGCTGGAAATAACGTCCTGCGCTTTGGTGCGGGGAACACGGCCGGCCCGCACACGGCATCGCAGTCTTTTTCCACCTTAGCCGGAACGACATACACGCTGCAGTTTGACTACCGGGACGATCGAGTATCCCTCGATCAGTCGCTGCAAGTATCCGTTGATGGCAATACCAATCTGCTGAATACCGGACACATTGTTACCGGCATCGAATCCGACGTCTACGAGACATACCAGTACTCGTTCACCGCCGATTCAGGCACCACAACTGTCACCTTTACAGATACCTCCGACACATCGGGTCTGACACTGAACGGCACCAACAGTGTTGACGGCTATCTGGATAATGTCTCTGTGGATTTTGCCTCAGGCGTGCTAAATAAGATCTCGTATACCGAGAACAGTGCGGCGACTAGTCTGAATACGACCCTGCAGATATTCGATGCCGAGTTGAGTGCACTGGACAACTTCAACGGGGCGACACTGTCTCTTGAAAGAACCGGTGCAAGCGATGCAGATGATATCTTCAGCGCAACCGGATCGCTCGAACCACTACTCGAATCCGCCGATCTGGAATACGCGGGGACGGTATTGGGCGCCGTCACCACAAATAGCGCCGGCAGCCTTCTGCTGACCTTCAATGCCAATGCCACGAATGCGCTGATCGACAGCGTAATGCAGTCAATCCAGTACCGAAACAGTAGTGACGCGCCGCCAGCTTCTGTGCAACTGGACTGGATGCTGGACGACGCAAACACCGCCAGCGCTCAGGGAAGCGGCGGCGCTAAAGCGGCCACTGGCAGCACGGTTGTTAACATCACCGGCGTCAACAATGCGCCAGTGCTGGACAATACTGCCAGCGTTACACTCACCACTCAGAACGAAGACAGCGGCACACCCACCGGCACCGTCGGCACCGGTATCACCAGCCTCATCGACAGTGGCGGGCCACTCGATAACTTCTCTGATGCCGACACTGGTGCGCTGCTCGGTATTGCCGTAACCAATGCCGACACCACCAACGGCGCCTGGTGGTTCAGCATCGATAGTGGCTCGATCTGGACAGCACTCGGTGCAGTAGCCGACAGCTCTGCACGATTGCTCACCGCCGACGCCAGCACCCGGCTCTACTTTCAACCCGATACCGATTACAACGGTACTATCAGCAGTGCTATAACCTTCCGTGCCTGGGACCAGACATCTGGCATCAATGGCGCTACGGCCGATACAACGAGTAACGGTGGAACAACTGCCTTCTCCGCCGTCACTGACACCGCATCCTTAATTATCAGCGCGATCAATGACGATCCTGCCGGTACTGGTCTGCCTGCAGATATTGCTGTCACAGAAGACGTACTGAGCGAGATCGATTTGTCCGGCGTGACCTTCAGCGATGTCGATGCCGGTTCGGACGACCTGACCGTCACGCTGTCTACCGCCACCGGCGGTCAGTTGTCGGCGACCTCTGGCAGTGGTATCACAGTCGGCGGCACCGCCACCGCGCGCACGTTTACCGGCTCCTTGTCAGATCTGAATACCTATTTCAATACCGCGACGAACCTTCAGTATTTACACGGTACGGCGAACACCAACGGAGATGACGCAGACACCATCTCCGTTGTCATCAACGACATCGGCAACAGTGGAGTCGGTGGCGGCACTAATCAAGCGGTCGGTGTTGTAAACGTAGACATCGATTCGATCAACGATGGCCCGCAATTCAGTGTCCCTGGCGCCTATGAATTCGATCAGAAAATTATTGCATCCGGTACGGATGCCAATAGTGCACAAGGCATGGCAGTCGTCGATCTCGACGGCGATGGCCATACCGACATCGTCGCAGGCCTGCCGAGCAGTAGCCTTGTTGTATGGTATCAAAACAATGGGGATGGAACTTACACTAAATTGGATGTTGCCAGCGGTGTAACTGCACGGCGACTGGACATTGCAGATTTCAACGATGACGGTTTTCTGGATATCGTTGTGGCTACCGAAAATCAGGATTCCATTGAATGGTTTGAAAACGACGGCAGTCAAAGTTTTACCCAACACGACATCGACACCACAGTAGACAGAGCCTTCGGCGTCTCTGTGGCTGACCTCGATGGCGACGGTGACATCGACGTACTGTCAGCGTCACGCGATGACAATACGGTGGCGTGGTATAACAACGATGGCAACGGCAACTTCACCACCGTGGTCATCACCAATACCCTCACCGACGCCCGCTCGGTGGTAGCAGTTGACATTGACGGCGATACGGATCTGGATGTGCTGGCAGGTGCTGGCAGTAGCGTTGCGTTGTTCACCAACGATGGAAACGAAGTTTTCTCCTCAAGCACCATTTTGACCGGCACCAATGGCGTGGCTGACATGACCGCTGTCGATTTCGACGACGACGGCGATCTGGATATCGTCAGTGCCGAGGCCACCGGTGACGACGTTGCGTGGTATGAGAACGATGGCAGCGAAAATTTCACCCGGCATTTGATCGGGCCCAATCTCGATGGACCACAGGCTGTCGCCGTGGCCGATTTCGACAATGATGGTGATCTGGATGTCGCTGCACCGATTCAAAACGACGACGACCTCCTTTGGTTCGAAAATGACGGCAGTCAGGGCTTTACCACGCATGTTCTGGCCAGTGGTCTGGGCTCGGTCAATTTTGCAATACCCACAGACCTCGATGGCGATGGCGATATCGAGGTACTGGCATCTGCAAGGTCTGGTGATGTCGTCGTCGCCTTTGAGAGCCCGGGCGACAGTCTGGTTGAAAGAGACGGCATCAGCCTGACGCTGACCGAAGATGGCCTCCCTATCGCCCTGGCACCCAATGTACAACTGTTCGATGCAGAACTGAGCACCGCTAACAGCTTCAACAATGCAACACTGTCGCTCGTACGAGCCGGCGGCGCCAATGCAGATGATGTATTCGACGGTAGTGGCAACCTCGTACTAAATTCCGGAACTTTGGAACTATCAACCGTCGCTATCGGCACTTACACCAAAGCCGCCGGGCAACTCACCATTACGTTCAGTGGAGACGCCACATCAGCGCGAGTCAATGAAACACTGCAGTCGATCGTCTACACAAACCAGAGCGATACACCTCCCCTCAATGTGCGGATTGAATGGACGTTCAGCGATGCTAACAGCGGATCACAGGGAACAGGAGGCATCTTGTCCGATGCCGGCGATACCGTTGTCAACATGGTCGCTGCCAACGATGATCCGTCTAACGCCGGCAGTCTACCGGGTTTTGTCGCTGTCACTGAAGATGTACTGTCGTCGATCGATCTTTCATCGGTGGATTTCGCCGACGTAGATGCTGGAAGCAGCAACCTGACGGTCACACTATCGACCTCGACCGGTGGCGAGTTAACCCTTGCCGACGATGCCGCCCTGACATTCGGCGGCACAGCAATAGCGCGCACGATCACTGGCTCGCTGGTCGATCTTAATACCTATTTCGACAACACTGACAACATTCAATACTTGCATAGTATTGAACATACTGCTGGCAACAACTCAGACGTCATCACGATAACGATCAACGACAACGGCAATACCGGTACCGGCGGTGGTACCGACCAGGTGCTTGGCGGCGTCAATGTGAATATTGCGCCAGTTAATGACGCCCCGTTGCTTCGACTACCCGATGGTGTTGCATCATTCAACCTGGATACAGTGTCTCCCACCCCGTCCGAAACTGCGTCTGGAGTGATCCGACAGCCCGACGGAAAGTTGCTGATCGCTGGCCGAACTGGCTCCGACAGCAACGCTGACTTTCAAGTCTTTCGCCTCAACCCCAACGGTACTCTGGATAACACTTTCGGTGGTGGATCGGGATACGTGACGGCAGATTTTGCCGGTGAATCGGATAGCCCTGCAAGAATCCAGCTGCAAAGTGATGGAAAGATCATCGCCTCTGGTGATATCACCGAAGGCGGTGTAAAGAAAATTGGCGTAATGCGTTTCACCAGTGATGGCACGCTCGATACCCTCACATACGGTGGTGGCGACGGGTTTGTTATCACGGACATTGGCGGCATAGAGACAAATGCCAACGGTTTAGCTGTTCAGGATGACAACAAAGTTGTCGTTTCCGGTTGGGCCAACAACAGCGGCAATTTCAATTTCGTGGTTGCTCGCTACGACATCAACGGCGTGCTGGATACGACATTCGGCGGCGGAACAGGCATTGCCAATCTGGATCTCGGTGGCGGGTTTGATGTTGCCATTGATGTCAAAATCCAAAGCGACGGCAAAATAGTCGTAGGTGGATGGTCTCAGGTCAGCGGCAATGTCGACTTCACTGTTGTAAGGCTGAACGACGATGGCACGCCTGACACCACCTTTGGTGGTGGTGATGGCATAGCGACAACCCCCATAGGAACGGATCGCGATACGGGTTTTGGCCTGCACATCCAGGACAATGGCAGTATTGTTCTTGTTGGCTTTACTGAAACCGACACCGGAGAGGAGCTGGTACTAACGCGCTTCCTGGATGACGGTAATCTGGATACCACATTTGGCACCAACGGTATCGTGCGAACCGATCTGGAAACCAGTCCGGCTCGGCTCCTTCGAGTCGACGGGCAAGACGATAAACTGATCGTCGCGGGTTTCACTGATTCCACTTCAATCGCGATGCGATACAACGCAAACGGCACGCTCGACACAACTTTCGGCACCGATGGCATCTATGCGCTGGACCATGGCGAAACCTCAGATGTGTTCACTGACCTCTCCGTTGCAGATGACGGCAGTATCATACTGGTTGGATTCGCGTCTAACGATTCCAGCGGGACGATTTCTATTGCCGCGCTCAATGAGGACGGCACGCCCGATCTGGGTTTCGACCTGGAGTTTCACGATGATGTCACCTTTGTAGAAAACGGGAGCCCGGTTGTTCTGGATGCGGACGTCGAATTCCACGACGTGGAACTGACACCACTTGATAACTTCAGTGGCTCAAGCCTGATACTGGCCAGAGACGGTGGTGCCATCTCAGACGATGCGCTTGATTTTGTCGACGGCAATGGTATTTCGCGCGTCGGTACAAACCTGATCAAGAACAGTCAGGTGATCGCTACCTTCGATATCACAACAACGCCTGGCGAGCTGTCTATTGCGTTTACGGACGCCAATGGCGAGACGCCCACCAATGCCGACGTCAATATCATCGCCCGGCAAATCACCTATCAGAACACCAGTGATAACCCGCCTGACAGCGTACAGATAAACTGGCTTTTCGATGATGGCAACCTTAGCGCAGACCAGGGTAGTGGAGGAGCGCTTGCGGTAAGTGGCAGCACCACCGTTAATATTTCGCTTATCAACGACACACCTGCGGTCAGCGCGCCTGTCTCGGCGTACTCGGTCAACGAACAAACCAATCTGGATATTCACGGCACGGGCTTCAGTGTCGCTGACGTCGATGCCAATTCGGGCACCATGACAGCGACATTTGCTGTCGGTGAGGGGAGCATCTCGATCACCGCTGGTGATTCTGGCGTCGCTATCGTCACGAACAACGCAGCCACCGTGTCTTTTACCGGCACACTCGCACAAATCAACGACCTGATCACAGGCGCAAGCACCGGCACCCTTGTCTACAACAGTGCCAGCGATACACCCGGCGCCTCTACCAACATGACACTCACAGTCAATGATGGCGGCAATACCGGCAGCGATCCGGGTCTCACTGCCGACGGTTTCAGTGAGCAGGACAGTGCTGTACAAACCATCAACATCGCGGCCGTCAACGACAACCCCAGCGCTTCCGGTCTGGTCACTGATATTGCGGTCACCGAAAACGTTTTGAGTAACGTCGATCTATCTGCCGTGAACTTTGACGATGTCGATGCCGGCTCGGGCAATCTAACCGTTACCCTGTCCAGCGCCACGGGTGGTCAGTTGTCTGCCACCGCCGGCGGTGGCATTACGTTGGCCGGAACCGCAACGATACGTACCTTCACCGGCACACTCGCCAACCTGAATACGTATTTCGACACGCCATCAAACATTCAGTACTTACACGGAACCGCCAACACCTATGGCGACAATGCCGACACCCTTACGGTCATCATCAACGACAATGGCAATACCGGCACCGGGGGTGGTACCAATCAGGCACTGGGCACAGTGAACGTCGATATTTCCGGCGTTAACAATACCCCCACAGTGACAGCTCCCGCCACAGTCTACACGGTGAACGAGCAAACCAACCTGAATATTCACGGCACCGGCTTCAGTGTCGCTGACGTCGATGCCAACTCGGGTTCCATGACAGCGACATTCGCTGTTGGTGAGGGGAGCATCTCGATCTCCGCTGGTAATTCCGGCGCTGCTGTCGTCACCAACAATGCGGCCACCGTATCCTTCACCGGTACGCTCGCACAATTGAATGCCCTGATCACCGGCACAAGCTCTGGCACCATTGTCTACAACAATGCCAGCGACACACCCAGCGCCTCTACCAACATGACACTCACCGTCAATGATGGTGGCAACACTGGCAGCGACCCGGGACTCACCGCCGATGGTTCCAGTGAGCAAGACAGTGCCGTACAAACTATCAACATCACGGCCATCAACGACAACCCCACCGCCACCGGCCTGGTCACTGATATCACGATGACCGAGGACGTTTTGGGTAACGTCGATCTGTCGGCAGTAAACTTCGCCGATGTCGATGCCGGCTCGGGCAACCTGACCGTAACCCTGTCCAGCGCCACGGGTGGTCAGTTGTCTGCCACCTCCGGCGGTGGTATCACGGTGGCCGGGACCGCAACGATGCGTACCTTCACCGGCACGCTCGCCAACCTGAATACCTATTTCGATACCGCCTCCAATATTCAGTATCTGCACGGCATCGCCCACACGAATGGCGACAATGCCGACACCATTACGGTCACCATCAATGACAACGGCAACACGGGTAACGGAGGTGGTACCAATCTGCCACTGGGCACCGTTAACGTCGATATCACTGCAGTTAATGACGCGCCCATCAACAGCGTGCCCGGCACCCAGTCTATCGTCGAGGAAGCCGCCACTGTGATCTCGGGTGTGTCCATCAGCGATGTCGATGCCGCACCTGGCAATGTGTCGACACGCCTGCAGGTCTCAAACGGCGTGCTCAATGTGACGTTATTCGGAGCCGCCACGCTCTTTGCCGGCAGCAACGGCAGTGCCGACCTGACCGTGCGAGGCACGGTCGCCGATGTCAACGCCACTCTGGCATCACTGACCTACACCGGCAATGCTGATGTCACAGGCAACAATGCCGATACGCTGACCATCACTACCAGTGATTTGGGCAACGCCGGCAGCGGTAGTACACAGACCGATGTCGATACCGTTCAGATCAATCTCGACGCGCTGAACGACACACCCGTGGTCAGTGGCCCCGGTTCGGCCTATACCGTTAACG
>CAZYDV010000207.1:0-11114 GCA_964646405.1 uncultured Granulosicoccaceae bacterium
CGCGCTGTATCAGGATGTCGCTCGTGAGCTCGCTGCGCGCGGCAGAAACTTCTACATCAATCTGCAGATTGGCCCGGTCACACTGGGCAGCCTTGCCACCTGCGACAGCAAGGATGGTTCGGCACCGGGTGAATTTGGCCAGTTTGGTGCCTACGCCTGTGCCTATCGAGTGGCACTGGCCGATGGCAGCATCATCGATGTCGACGAATCGGACGAAGAGATGATCACAGCGCTGCGCAGCAGCTACGGCATGCTTGGCATTGTATTGCGCGTGACATTTCGCACCACGACGCTGACTTCAGTCGCCGTTGAACACATCACCTTCAGCACCACGCGATTTGTCGAGCAACTACCGATGTTGAAACAACGCAACGCGTCGATGATGATCTATATCTTCCCGTTCGCCGATCGCGTGACGGTCATGCTGCGAACACCTGGCGACGCGTCACGTATGCGGAGCAAGTGGGTGTGGTCGATGCGTAACGTGGGTGTCGCCTGGTTGGTGGCACCCGCGGCCAGAGTTATCAGCTGGCTGCCGTTTCACTGGCTGCGCAACTGTGCGCTCAACCTGATGCAGGGTGTTTCGCGTTGGGCGCTCGAGCGGTTCATTCACGCCGCCAACACCAATCCGGTCGACCAGGCGACAAACTATAGCCGTCGACCGCGACTGTCGCGATTCACATTCGGCATTCAGGCATTTCCCGAGCACATTTTTCCACAGGTGCTGATTGCCTACAAACAGTTCTGCGAGGAGTACTACGAAGCACATAAATACCGCCCTGATCTGCTCAATGTCGGCTATCGCGTCTCCCAATCGCGCTACTCGTTGTTCTCATACTCCTGGGACAGTGATGTAATGACCATAGATCCCGTTGCCACTGGCGGTCCCGAATGGCAAAAATTCCTCGTTGCATACAACGCCTTTTGTCGGCGCTACGGCGGTAAGCCGCTGTTCAATCAAAGCCCGTATCTGGAAAGGAAAGACGTGCTCAGCGCCTATGGTGATCAAATCGATCAGTTCACCGCCATTCGCGATCGCCTCGATCCCGAGAGACGACTGCTCAATCCGCACTTCGCCAAACTACTATACAGTTGAATCGACGCGGCGGACCGGCGAGGCATGGCGAATGGTGTTGAGCACGATGCAGGCTTTGTCGACTTCTGCTTGTAACGTCGCCATGCGGGTGGCATCCTCTGGCGAGCGCACATCGGCCACATAACGGATCTCTTGCATTGCGATGTCGGACCCATTGGCGGGATCAACCACCTGCGCGAAGTTGATCCGACCGGACGTTTTAATATCCACACTGTCCAGCGCAATGTTTCGCAGGGCCGCCTGGAGCACATAGGTGTGAGCAAGACAACTGGCCAAGGCCCCGAGTAGTAGCTCGGGCGATGTGGGTCCCAGTGAGTGACCGGCCAGACCGGGCGCTGAGTCAGTGACAACAATGTAGTCACCCATACGTACTGGCCGCACACCGGTATTGCCAGCAACGTGGCAGTCTGCGCCGAGCGATGCGTTTCCGGCCTCCGGGTTGGTCTGGAAATCCGCGTGCCGAGCGGCCAGCACCTGTGCTTTGCGCTCAAGGTAGGTATCTAGTTCGGCCATGACCATCCTCGACTGTAAGTGACGTGCCACGCAGGATCTCACACGCTGCACAGCGGGTGCAAAACCCGGCACAACAGCCAGTTGATTGGTTATGCTTTGAGCCGTCTAACACCACCAGATTCCCACCATGCAATACAGCCATGACTTTTCGCACCACAAGCCCGGGGTGGCGCGCCTTAACCACGGCTCCTTTGGTGCCTGTCCGGCACCTGTGCTGGCACAGCAACAACACACGCGTGCACAGAGTCTGGCGCAACCGGACGAATTCTATTTTAGCGGTAAGCTTGACCAGCAGATGCGCGCCGCGAGTCACAGCGTCATCCCGCTACTGGGTTGCGCGAACCTTCAGCAAGAGCAGGTCTGTCTGGTCGAAAACGCCACCGTTGCCAGTGTAACCATCGCCCGCCGCTGGGCGAAAAAGATTCGCCCGGGCGACACTATCCTGGTCCCCTCCATCGCCTATCGGGCCTGCATCAACATCCTGCGCGAGTATTGCGAATCCGCTGGTGCCCACATAGAGATCGTCAATTTTCCGTTTCCAGCCTACTCAGCAGAGCAAATTGTCACCGCATTGCGCGAGGCTTTGCATTCTCTGGCAGCGGCCAACCGCGCGCCACGATTCGCCTTTCTCGATCATATTTCATCGCAGCCAGCGATGCTGCTTCCGATCACTGAACTGGTATCCCTGTGCCGCGAGCACGGAGCACCCGATATAGAGATCGCCGTCGATGGGGCACACTCGGTTGGCTCGACCCCCGTATCGCTCGATCAAATCGGCGCCGACTGGTTTTTCTCAAACCTCCATAAGTGGGGATTCGCCCCGTCCACAGCCACCGTACTGGTAGCTGCCAGCACTGAGCTAATGCACGACACCGGGCACCCGATCACAAGCTGGAAATGGCAACAGGGTTTGCACGACGAAGCACGGTTTACCGGCACCCGTGACTACAGTGCCATGCTCGCGGTGCCCGCGGCGATGGATTATTTACAGAGCTTTCGATCCGATCGCGAAGAGACCGCGCAGCAGTATTGTCATCGACGCGTGATCGAATCGGCAGCGACTCTTGCCGATGCATGGAATACACCGATGATCACCCCGATCGAACTGGTGGCAACACAGTACATGGTGCAGTTACCGGAGCAATTGATTGTCAACGACCTGCCGGGCCAGCCTGGCGCCGGGGTGCGAAGTACGCTGCGCGACCAATACGATATAGAAGCTGCGATCGGCAACTTTGGCGAGCGCGGGAATTTCGTCAGACTATCCTACGCAATCTACAACACGCAGGCTGAAATCGATCGTCTGGCAGAAGCCGTACTGAACATACTCCATCAGCAGAAGCAGTAACCACTCAGCCCGGGCGACAAAGCTTCAGGTGGCTGCCACAGCCAGCCGAGCAATCGGAAGCTCCAAAACCTGCGGCCGGAATGATTCCATCGACCTTTTGATTGAGTACGCACTCACACTCGAAAGAACGGTGCACATCAACCACTGCCGCATAGCGGTTGGCGAGCAGATAGTCGATGTGCCAGCGGTGTTTCTTTTCGCGTTTGAGGTGACGCGCAATTCTCGCCTCAATGTGTCGCCGCGCTGAACCGGTGTAGATGTAGTAACCTGCCGGAAAGTTGAACTCGCCCAGTTTGCCTATCGTAATGCTACAGGGTTGCGACAGTTCAATATGCAACTGATAGCTGATGAATCCCGCTTCAGACACTGCATTCCTCGTGATCCGAGTCGTGATGACTCGGCATGGACCTTCCAAGCCCTGGGGGTTTCCCGGGTAGTTTTAGAGTAACTATGATACTACGGGTCGTGTGTCAGCAGTTACTTTACAACACAAAGCCAAATGATTCCAGTATTGCCGCGTAGTCTTACGAACGAATTCATGTTACATAACTCTACGTTAACATTTGCTTTGTTTTGCAAAGTTAATTGACTACAATCACCAATTCCTGACCTATACGGAGTAAAAACCATGCAATCAGACGGTACTCAAAAAAACATAAACTCACGGTTGGCCGTAGGCCACTTCACACAGACTGTAAACATCGGCTTACGCCATCAAAACGGCGCATCGAGTCCGATCGGGCTTTTTTTGCATATAAACTTTGCACTACAAAGTCTCGGCATCAGTAAGGACATCACGCTGGACATTACCCGGCAGACATCTAATCGAGTCAGTCGCGCGGTCGACAGCGCCCCTGCTGCTGAATCAGCAAAAGAAAACGGATCATGAAGAAACGCGCAATGGGCGGCCTTCACCGTTTAAGTGATCTCGCGTCATGCTAACGCACGGATTACTGTCACTCGACGGACTACTGAGGAACGCCAGTGTCCAACAACAGGTAACCCGTGCCGACAGCGCGGACAATATAGCTATTGCGGCGAAATTCTCGACCGCGAATATGCTGTTGATACTGCTGGCGCTAGCGATGTTCTACGGCCTGTGCATGGGAAGCTATTCGCTATTCAAGCCACTGACTTCTGACGGCTCGGGATCAGCCGATCGATGGCTACAGCTTGTTGCCTCCATGATCAAAGTACCACTGCTGTACGCGTTGACGATCGCGGTCACTTTTCCATCACTGTATGTATTCAGTACGCTTGTTGGCTCCAGGTTGAATTTCCACTCGTTTGTCCGGTTGATGATTATTCTGCTCGCGATCAACCTGACGGTACTCGCATCACTCGGCCCGATCGTGGCATTTTTTTCCATCAGCACGATCAACTATCCCTTCATGCAACTATTCAACGTATTGATGTTTGCCATCGCAGGTGGGCTGGGGCTTGCCTGGTTGTTACCGGTTATCCGGAATTTGTCGGATCAGGTTCTGCCAGCCAGTCTATCCGTAGATCGTCAAGAGCCAGTGACACAGCCAACCGATAATACGGGTGCCGCCCCTGCAACTGGGCCGGCCAGTGGCTTGCACACGTGGATGGTCTTTCGTATCTGGATTGTCGTATTCTGCATGGTCGGCTCTCAACTGGGCTGGGTACTGAGACCCTTTATCGGGAATCCGGACATGGCTTTTACCTGGTTCAGAAGCCGGGATTCGAATATTTTCCTGGCACTCGTTGACATTCTGTCGAGACTGGCGGGGCCTTGAAACCGTTGCTCGCAAGCGTCGACTCGCAGCTTACGGGCACGTCTGCAAACCAGGCCGGACCAGCAGAATCTGCCATCACAACATCGATCCTGATCGTTGGCTTCGGCATCGTGTATGGGGTCACCATGGGCAGCTATGCAGGGATAGGACCCGAGCGATGGCTGCACCTGCTCTACTCTGGCGCCAAGGTGCCACTGCTGCTGGTGATAACATTTGCGATCAGCTGGCCCAGCTTTGCAGTCGCAAACTATCTGGCTGGCCTGGGGCCCGATCTCAGAGCGGCCTTTCGGAAGCTGTTGTCATGCCAGTGCGTCGTCGCTATCGCGCTGGCCTCACAGGCGCCACTCACCGCGTTTTGGTATTTTTCAATTCGCCACTACAAGCTCGCACTGTTATTCAACGCGATGGTGTTTCTGTTCGCAAGCCTGGCTGGACAGTACGCGATGCGTCGCGCTTACCGACCGCTCATAAGACGCAGTAATCGACACCGGCTTATGTTGTGGGCCTGGTTAATCATCTACTCCTTTGTCGGCATTCAATTGAGCTGGGTGCTGCGCCCCTTTGTGGGCAGCCCTGCCGCGGCGATTCAGTTCTTTCGATCCGGTCAACTATCGAACGCCTACGTTAAGATCGCACAACTGTTTTGGAGCGCGTTAGGCGGAGGATAGAAACCCGTTTGGCAAAAAAAAAGGCCGTGCGATTCAGAAGCTAGAGGTCGTTCGCAAAGGCTTCACTAAACCCGGGATACAGGTCGCAACGGGAGATTCATGCCAGTGAAAAACTCGCGGCATGAATTGGAAATCTATATTTACAAGAATTTGTGGGTTTGGAATGGCGATGGGGCTTCTGGCGTCAAATGCGTCGGCGCAGGTAATGGTAGGTGCTTACGTGCCTGCCGACGGCTGGTCGCGAGCGCGCATCAGTCAACTAAACGATGCACTGGTAAAGGACATCAGTCACGTCAATATTTTCAGCGGTTTTGCACACAACTGGAATCAGCTGTCGATTCAAAGCAATAACATCGCAGCCGAGGGTGCCATCCCGATGATCAGCTGGATGCCGATTGATTCAAACCGACGCGATGACAACCTGCTGCCCGAAATCATCGCGGGCGATTGGGATCAGTACATCGACGACTGGGCTGACGGACTGGTCACCTGGGTGGAGCGCAACAGGCGGACAGAAACCCATCCGCGCATCCTGCTGAGATTTGCCCATGAGTTTAACGGCAACTGGTATTCCTACAGCGGCAGACCGGGCCAATTCAAACGAGCCTGGCGGAGAATTCACCGGCGTTTCGAACGCCGCGGTGCAAACCAGTACGTCGACTGGATCTGGTGTGCGAACAACGTCAGTGTCGATCGCCATCAGGACATCACGCGGTATTATCCCGGTGATCGCTTCGTCGACTGGACGGCGATCGACGGTTATAACTGGGGCAGCAACTACGCGTGGTCACACTGGAAGTCTTTTGGCGAGATTTTCTCGGGAACCTACCACACACTGATCGAGAACTACCCGGACAAGCCGATCATGATCGCCGAGACCGGCAGCACCGAGCCCGCCGATCTGCCCGATCCCAACCGTGGGCAGTTTGGCGACGACAGTGACAGCATCTACGACAAGGGCCAGTGGCTGAGTGAGATGATGCTGTCGCTACAGCACGACTTTCCAGCCATTCGCGCATTGACGCTGTTCAACGTAAACAAGGAGCTGGGCTGGTCACTGACCGAATCGCACAACACCGGACTGGTCGAATTCAATCGCGCGCTGGCGGGCGACTATTTTGGATCGAGTGGCGAACAGGCACGCTTTAACTGAACGCCAAATTCAGCCGTGGCAGCACTCGCCACGGACACCGATCTTCACTGCCGACCGGCTGCTGAAAACATTCTATACTCCGGCAGACGTTACTTTTACACTTGAATGCCGAGAGATAACCGGCGCTGCCGGATTGCGCTCACGGCAACGTGGGAACCGGACTCATGGCCAAGCTGAGATTCTCGCTGAACATCACTGCCGAGGAATACCTGCAGTTCTACCGTGGCACCGCGGCATCAGTGCTGACCGTGACCGACTCAGGTCAGCAACTGCAGTTTCCGGCAGCGGAGCTTCGCCCCTACGTTAGCCACACCGGCATACACGGGCGATTCGAGATCGAATTCAACGAGCGAAACAAACTACAGCGACTGACGCGCCTGGGCGACTAGCGCCACCAGTACTGCTAGAAAGGCACATCGTCCATAAATTCATCACCCGCCGGCGCCACTGGCGCGGCAGCGGCAGCCGGTTGGGCCGCACTGTCGCCCGCACTGCTACTGGCAGTCTCGATCCGCCAGGCGTTCAGATTGGTGAAGTATCGATCGTTCCACTCGCGGCCGCGCAAATCGAAGTGGACGGTCAGCTCGTCGCCTTCGTTGTGACCGTCGATCAGTTCACATTTGTCCTGGGTGAGCTGAAACTTGACCATCTGCGGATACTTGCCATCGGCGACTTCGATAACGAACTCTCGCGCCCTAAAGTTGGCCGATTTCTGTTCTGTATCAAAGACTTTGTGCAGTTTTCCGTCTACTTGAAATGCCATGCGGTGATACTCGACTGGTCGTGATTGTGAGCCGGCCATGGTAACACTGAAAGGTCTGCCAGGGCAGCCGCCAGGCCGTACAATTTCAACCGCCATGCTTCACTATCGGACAGGCTCCTGACCGGTCTTTTCCGGACCCAGCACCTTCCCAGGGTTCATCCGCCCGTGCGGATCCAGTGCGCGCTTGATCGTGTGCATCAGGCCAAGCTCCACCGCTGATTTGTAACGCGCCGACTCATCGCGGCGCAGCACGCCGAGGCCATGCTCAGCTGAGATCGACCCGTTCACCGCCGCCACTGCATCGTGCGTGACCTTATTAATCTGCGATTGCAAACCGAGGAAGGCATCCGCGTGCTCGGGCCCGGACAGATCGGCGGCCGGCGAGACGTTGTAGTGCAGATTGCCATCACCCAGATGCCCGAACACCACCATGCGCACGCCCGGAAACTGCTGCAACAGCCGCTGATTGGTCTCTTCGACAAAATCGCCAATCGCGGAAATCGGCACAGAGATATCGTGCTTGATGTTTTTGCCGGCGGCGGCCTGCGCCTCGGATATGTTCTCACGCAGTGCCCACAGGCTGTTGCTGCGGGCGATCGAGTCGGCAATGATTGCATCACTGATCAGCCCTTTTTCGGATGCTTCGAACAGCAGCGACTCAAATCGTTCTGTTGCATGTGCCTGACTTTCGGCGTCTGAACATTCCAGCAACACATAGTAGGGGCTGGGCGTGTCAAAGGGCTTGGGGCACTGGGGAAAATGTTCGGCCACAAGCTCCAGGCAAACATCGCTGATCAACTCGAAGGCGGTCAGCGAGGCCGACAGTGCCTGTTGTGCCAGCCCCAACAGCGCGAGTGCGGCGTGCGGGCCTTCAACCGTTGCAAGCGCCGTCATCCTGGCTGCCGGCTGCGGGTAGAGTTTCAACGTCGCGGCGGTGATGACGCCAAGTGTGCCCTCGGAACCAATAAAGAGATCGCGCAGATCATAGCCAGTATTGTCCTTGCGCAGACCGCGCAGTCCCTGCCACAACTGACCCGATGCGGTAACCACCTCAAGCCCCAGACACAGCTCGCGCGCGTTGCCATAGCGCAGCACCTGACAGCCACCGGCGTTGGTCGACAGATTGCCGCCAATCGTACAACTGCCCTCGGACGGCAGGCTGAGCGGGAACAGACGATTGGCCTGCTCGGCCGCCTCTCGCACCTGGGCAAGTGTGCAGCCGGCATCGACCGTAATGGTGTTGTTGACGGTATCGACCGCGCGCACCTGATTGACGCGCGACAGCGACAACACGACATTGCGATCGCCATCGTCCGGGGTGGCGGCACCGGACATACCCGTGTTGCCCCCCTGCGGCACGATGATGCAGCCGTGATCGATACACCAGCGCACCACTTTGACCACCTCTTCAACACTTGATGGCTGGGCCACGGCCATCGCCGCCCCGCGATAACGACGACGCCAGTCGACCAGAGATGGCTCCATGTCATCGGCATCGGTGAGCAAGCGGCCATCGAAGGCGGCACGCAAGCCGGCCAGCAGGCCTTGCATGTCAGAGTTGTGTGGCTGTGGAGCGTTTTCAGTCATCGTGGCAAACACCGGTCATTGGATGCGGGCAGCACTGGATCATATGAGCTCATCGCCACGATCGTCCGTTTCCCCGAAGCGTTTCAATACCGCCGGCTTGGTGCCGGCGTAGATCTCGGGTAATTTCTCTGCGATGCGCTGATTTTCCCGCTCGAAAAGGCTTCTGCCCTGTAGATCGCTCTCGACCAAAAAGGGGCCAAACTCATGGACTTCCAGCACCCACATGGCCTGGGCGATGCCAAGCTCTTTCAGCCAGTGCACCTCTTTCACTCGCTTGACGCCACGCCCCAGCAGTGCGCCGGTGCCGTAACCGACGGTGGTGAGATAGACAGCACCGTTGGGCACGAAGTGCGCTCGATAGTCCTCGGGGCTCATGCCGCCCTTGCCGATGATCAGTTTCGCGCCAGAGACATCAAACCAATCACCCAGCCATTTGGAAAATCGAAACGAGGCCGTGGCGGTGACGGCACTGACATCGTACTCACCCGGTGCGCGCTCAGCCGCGGCCGGCGAGCAATGAAAATTGACCGCACTGACGGCGGGCAGATCCAGTGGCAACGATGCGCCGTCTTCGACCACGCGCATGTAGACGCCCTCGCGCCCGGTGTAGATCACACCACTGAGATAGACAACATCGCCAATCTTCAGCGGCTCGAGATCGGCACGGCTCGGGTTGGTCCCTAGCCGGACTGTGTCAAGGGTTCCGTGGTTGGCCATCCGATTGTCTCTCGCCTCATATAAGGGGTGAACCACTGCGGGTCCGTGCGGTACTCGACGCGCCCGTCGGGATACAGCCGTGCGCAGGCACGACGCGATGACAGACAGAACGCGTGCACACTCATCTGCATGCCACCGGTGTGACAGTAACCCACTTCGATGTGGGTATCGATGACCATCGAGCTGCCGACAAAACCCATCGCCCCCATGCCGATCGAATTGCCGGCCTCGGTCAATTCCTGTTCGAGCTCGGCAATTTTCGGATCCGGATTGCGATCACCGACGGTGCGCAGACAGGCAGCGCGCTTGCCGTGCACCATGCAGGCGTCTTTCGACCCGCCGAGGCCAATGCCAATAATCGCCGGCTGACAGGACAAACCACGCTTGCCAAATGCCACCAGCGAATCGAGATAAAAACGCTTGATTCCCTGAATGCCGTCACTGGGAAACAGCATCCGGTAGTCGGTGCCGAAAAGCCCGCCCTTGTGCACGGTGATCAGATCGATCCACTCGCCCTCTGGCTCATACGCATATTCGATCTCCGGCGACTGAATGCCGATATTGTTGTTGTGATCGGTGCGCCACAACGGGTGCACGCGGTTGGGGCGCAGCGGAATCGAGTCGGTGGCGTCGGCAGTGGCCTGGCGAAGTGCCTCCTCCAGTGCAATCGGGCCGCCCTGCACGGATGCCTCGTTGCCCATTTTAACGTACCACCGTGGAATGCCGGTGTCGCCGCACATGGCGCGACGATCTTCGGTGGCGGCGTCGTAGTTGTCGAGCATGACTTTCAAGACGAAGCGCGGCAGCTCGTTTTCCTCGCGCTCGGTGGTTTTGCGAATCGCCTGCAGGTAATCATCCGGGATGTCGATCGCGGCCTTTTCCATCAACGTGACGGCGGTGGAATGTATTGTCTTGATGTCTATCATGAGGGGGCCTTTGCGACGGGTGGTGGCGGCACCGGGGACAGGTCTTCAACCAGGGATTCGCCGGGTCGAACTATGCTGAACTCGACCGGTTCGCGCGTCACAGACATTTGTTGATCGCGCTCGCGAACCACCGTGAAGTAGGACGTCTGCAGATCTCCCTCGTCGGGGAACTCCTCGCGGTAATGGGCGCCGCGGGAGTTTTCACGCGAGATCGATGCGTGCGTGATAGCCTCGGAGATTCTGATCAGGTTTTGCAGGTTCAGCCAATCGTGCCAGGTGAGATTGAACACGCGATTGTCATCGCCAAGACCGGTGTCCATTAACTCCAGCTTCAACTGCTGCAAGTCGGCCATGCCTTGTGACAAGCCCTCGGCGGTGCGCATGATGCCGACGTTGTCCCACATGGTCTGCATCAGACGTTCGCGCAAACCGTGGATGTCACCGGCTTTGCGACTAAACGGGTGCAGCGCGCGTGCGATTTCAGCATCGATGAAAGATTCATCAGGATCGCGCAGTGTCGTCATCTTCAGGGCATCGGCGGCCATCACGTCGCCGGCTACGCCACCATAGACGGTTGAATTAG
>CAZYDV010000208.1:0-11086 GCA_964646405.1 uncultured Granulosicoccaceae bacterium
CTAAAGTAGAACAGTCTTTTGCAGATAAAACTGATCACCTTGTACTTTCACACTATATGACGGTAGCACGCCGCAACATTAAGCATGCTGAATCCAAAAAACTAAAAAGTAGTATTTCCGCGAAAAAGCAAGCCTTTCAAGCGCTTTGGAAAATGTCGTCAGAATATATAGAAGATGATGAAAGTCTACATTACTACACACAATCTCTTATTGAGAGTTTTCTATTCACAGCTGACGAACGCGATGCACTTGGCGCAGGTAACGAAAATCTGGTCTCAGTTGTTCAGCAGATCAAAAAGAATGAGGTGGCAGCTCACGAAAGACTGCAAAAATACCTGAAGAAAACAAAAAATATTCAAGAGCTTGACGAAGCCTTTAAGAAACTTGAGGCTCGTGCAAAGAGATCGTTAACAGCGCTTTGTAATCGTTCAAAAGACCAGTTGTCCGGAAAAACAAAAGCGGTAGAATCTGCCGCTGTGGAGCCAGCTTTAGACAACGTGCTATCCGCAGATGATAAGGCTGATCCCTATAGCGATCCTGGTTTTTCAGGTGCACTCAATGTTAGTAACAGGCAGCATATTAAAATGGTCGCTGCGAAAACCGGTCATGCGGAATCAGAGGTGCAGGCTGTTCTGCAAGCTTACGAGGAATGCCTTCTCGAAGATCTCGAAAATAAGAACAGCACACATCTACTAACAATCATGAGGTTGCGTGCACACTTTAAAGAGGCAAAACCCGAACGTAAAGGACCCAATTTTTTTACGGGCGAAGAAATGCTGTTTAAAGCAAGATCGGCGGTACTCAAAGTGAAAGCGAATGAGACAGGCCGACTAAAAGCACTCCTCACAACTATACTAACGAAGTAACCAGCAGCGCAATCGAATCGTACTACCGCCTATCGCGGGAAATGTCTGTTTCGATGGAAGCCGATGCGTGAGTAAGGAGCAGCTGAGAGGGCTCCCGCTTTCGCGATAGCTGCCGCAAATCACCATGCGATTGGATGCCTGGAACGCGAATGGAATGTGTTTTTACAGGAATATCCATCAACTTGACCCCTTTATTGATGCAGCCAGACTATCACTGGAACTACGACGCGCAGTTTGAGGCCAACACCCACGATCTCTTCCGGTCACCCATCTATAGCTGTGGCATAAACTACCTCGGCTTGCCTGCAGGTGTTTTCCCGGCCGGCGAGGCAGCAGGGGTGCCGTGTGGCGTGCAGTTGATCGGCAGGCGTTTCCGGGACGGCCAGATTCACGATGCCATACAAATCGTGGAACCGACGTTTTAAATACGGGCGAGTATAGAGGGGTAAAACGTCATGTATCAGTCAGTACCGAGTGCATGACTTAAGATGTATTGGCTCTCTGTGCGGTTCAGTATGCGTTTTCTGAAAAGAACTGAGACAAAATGGTGGGTAGAATTTAGACAAGCTCGAGCGGTTTCACGTGTATTCGATGGGCCGGGTTTATTAAGTTCTGCGTTTGTCCAGGCGGGTGTGCAGAACGTTTAACGATCACGGGAGAATTGATATGTCAGATTTGACTGTATTTGTTGCCGGTACATTTGATACCAAATCGCATGAACTAAATTTTCTAAAAGATACAATCGCCAATGCCGGCATTTCGGTTCAATCCGTTGATCTTTCAACTTCTGGTCATGTCTCTAATGCTGATATAAATCCAGAGTCAGTGGCCGAACATCATCCCGACGGTGCTGCAGCCGTGTTTACCGGTGACCGTGGCACGGCGGTGGCCGGCATGGCACTCGCGTTTAAACTTTGGTCTGGTAAAAATGCGAATTCGATCGGCGGCATGATTTCGGCCGGTGGCTCAGGCGGTACTGCTCTTGTCACACCGGCCCTGCAGGCTCTGCCAATAGGTACGCCCAAAATTATGGTATCTACCGTCGCCTCGGGTAATGTCGAACCCTATGTGGGCCCGAACGATATCATGATGATTTACTCAGTCACTGATGTGCAGGGCCTCAATGCCATTTCTCGACGTGTACTTGGCAATGCAGCCGCAGCGATGGCAGGGTCCATATTGCATGCGCCCGCTGTCACGAGCGATGCCGATGAAAAGCCCGGTCTGGGCATGACTATGTTCGGCGTCACTACAGCTGCAGTACAATCAGTGATTGAAAAGCTGGAAAGCGAGTACGAGCCCTTTGTGTTTCATGCGACCGGAGTTGGTGGTCGTTCAATGGAAAAGCTGGCAGATGGCGGATTCTTCAAGGCTGTTATCGATCTAACCACAACCGAAGTCTGCGACATGCTGTTTGACGGTGTTTTTGCTGCCACTGAAGATCGCTTTGGCGCCGTAATCCGACAAAAAATTCCGTACATCGGTTCAGTCGGTGCGCTTGATATGGTCAACTTTGGAGCGCCCCCCACTGTACCGGCAAAGTACAGTGGTCGGCTTTTCTATGAACACAATCCGCAGGTGACGCTAATGCGCACCACCGCCGCCGAGAACACTCAAATGGGGCAATGGATTACAGCTCGCCTCAATCAGATGAATGGCCCGGTTCGATTTCTGTTACCGTTGGGTGGCGTGTCTGCACTGGATGCGCCCGATATGCCATTTAATGACCAAGCCGCTCGGGCAAGTTTGTTTGATGCTATTCGGGCTGACTTTTCACAAACCTGTGAGCGACGTCTGATTGAAGTGCCGCATCATCTCAATTCGCCAGGATTCAGTGACGCTGTTGTCGCTGCATTGCATGACATTACCTGACAACCGGCGCACAAGGTCTTGTCAGCCCGAATTCATGATCAGCAGCAATCGGTGCAATATGCGTCTGGGCTGCTCTGCGTAAGGGCAAAGTTTAATGCGCAGGCGCTCGAACGATTTCTATCAGCGGGAACGTTGCAACCATCCAATGAACAGCCTCACTGCGCCGACCTGATCACACTAGGGTGCATCGGGACGTCGTGATGAAGCACGAGGGGAAATTCACTATTCTGCGCTGACTCAGAAAAGCCCGCGGTTACTGCGGATAGTGTCGGCGTGGCGAACCCTGTGGGTCTGAGCAGACGATCGAGTGATTGGTATGCCAGAGGTGAAGCGAATAGTGTGAAATTTCCTGGGGTCGCAGGCTTTCCGCGTCTCGACGAACCTTAGCTAACAGAGTTACCGTTACTGCATAGTAGAAAGACTCGTTGCAACGACCCGGTTGACGATGATGGCATCGCGGTCGATCAGTTGGCCTACTTTATCGCTCATGTCGTTGAGCCAGGCGTCGGACTTATACACTGCTTCGTAGAGGGCCTCGCGGTGTTGTTCGCTTTCGAAGCGTCGAATCCAGAAATACACCGAGTCATCTTGTTCGCCGCGATAGCTGCCGCAGATGACCATGCCCTTGGATACCTGGAACGGGATGATGGTGGACTGCATGAATTCAATCCACTCCTCCATTTTGCCTGGACGAATCTTGTATTGTCTGATCTCGAAAAATGCCATGCCTGTGCCTGTTGTTCAGATGAGAGGTCGGTGCGTTCTGGAAGTGTACTGCACACGCCGACGGTCTGTGAATACCTTGCGATGAAGCCTGTATCGCTGACTCAGGTCTGGAGCTTGACACTGACAGTGATAATGACGCCACACTGAATAACGCCGACCCGGATGCGTTTGACCCGGCAGTGCAGGCCCTCTCTGCATCGGCCAGACGCGTATACGACGGTGGCGGTGCAGCAGGCCCACTCTTTTTGCTGCTGATACCGGTGGTGACTGCCGCTGCAAGGCGAAAGTGCTTTTTATCGGGCGGCTAGCGATCACGAGTTTCAGTGAAGTAGACGTTCCGGCCCTGGCTCAACTGAGCATACGTTCGATCAACAGGTTTTTTAGATCGTGCATCGGTACAGGTTCATTACTATCGCGCGACCAGCTGGTGATCAGGGTCGCGCCGTTGTCTGGTGTTGACAGTACCTTGCGTGCGCCACGCGGATTGGCCGGGTTCGGATCGATGACATCGAAAGGTACGGCCAGTCGACTCATCTTTTGAGCCAGCCGCCACGCGATATGAAGTTTGCCAAACGGGCCAGGCGGTGGAAACAACTCGCAGGGGTCAAAGCCTGCCTTGTCGAAGATGGCGATGCACTTTTCGTAGTCAGGTGCGCGCTGTGGATTGGTCCAGTATGGCCACGCAAACCAGCTATTGTCATCGGCCAGTGCGAGTAGCTCACCGCTGCGTGGGTGAAAAATACCGTGTTCTCGTTGTGCTTTTTCATCCAGTACCGCTTGTATGCCAGGAGTGTTAAGCAGCAATTCTTGCACGGCTTCGATATCCTCGGTGGCCGCCACATAGATGTGCGCCGCCTGGTTGTCGCAGACGGCAAATGCCCGGCTGGTGCCGGCCTCTATCTGATCGCCATTGGCTGCTTCTTCAATATTCAGATAGCCCGCTTCGCGCAGGATTCTATTCGGCATTACCGGTTGGGTCACATCGGTAAATCCGTAGTCAGAGACGATGGCGATGTCACGTCCGTTCTGTTGGGCGGCTGTAATGACGCGCCCCAGTTCTTTATCCATGTTGCGCAATGCGGCTTTGGCTTGAGGTGATGACGGACCGTGTCGCTGGCCTTCATAGTCAAGATAAGGGGCGTAGGCGAGCAGTAGTTCCGGATCATCTTCTTCCATAACCTGAAGTGTTGCATCGAGAATCCAGCGGGTCGATCGCATGCCTGCGAAGGGGCCCCAGAACTGCGGAAAAGGAAATTTACCTAACTGCGAAACGAGTCTGTCATGCAGCGATCGTGGTGAGCTGTAGAAATCGAAACTCTTGCGACCACTCGCCCAGTACACCGGGCGTTCGGTGATATGAATATCGGTGTTTGAGTCTGCGACAAAACGCCAGAAAAGGCTGGCGCAACGCGCATTGTTGTTATGTGTTCGCAACGCCTCCCAGATGGTTTCTCCGTGAACCTGATGGGCCGAACGATTCCACATGAATACTTTGGCATGATGTCGCTCGTACCAGCCATTGGCAACAATGCCATGCTGTACGGGTTCGGCACCGGTGATCATGGTCGCGTGTGAGGTGCAGGTCAGCGCGGGCAGTGGTTCGCGCAACGGGCTGATACAGCCGGTGCTGACGACGCGTTGCAGATTGGGCATGTTGTCGTCGACTTCGCCTGGGCAAAGTGCAGCGAGATTCAACAGCAGGAGTTTACGCATGGGGGTGGTTTCCGACTTTGGCTACTCGCAACAGTGTCAGCCCGGACGATTGGTGAAGGGGTGGCGCCCCTCGACTTGTCTGTCATACTGGTGCCTGGCTTGCCAGTACGACCGGGATCCTTCTACAAGCGGTGTTGTCAGTTTATAGCGTTGCGGTTTGTATCGCTAGCGGCGGGCTGTTTGGCCGTTTTGGCTGCATTAGCCGTCCCTGCGCACTACAAACAGTGAGGTGCAGTGATCTGGTTGGTGCCATGATACGTCACAGGGATACGTGCGGGCCTTTGCATCAGTTACTTATTCCGAAGCAATGCGGCTACCGCGTCAGAGCTGCTGCGCTGAAGTGCATAGTCCAGTGCAGTTTTCCCGAAGTTGTCGACAACGCTTTTGTCAGCCCCGTTGTCCAGCAACAGCCGCACCATAGTCGGATGGTTTTTAAAGGCTGCGAGGATTAGCGGTGTTACCCCTTCACCGTCTATCCAGTTGACGTCTGCCCCGGCGCGCAGCAACGTCACGGCAATCTCCTGATGTCCATCCCTTGCAGCATAGATCAGTGCGGTGTTTTTATTGCGATCAGCAGTATTCGCGTCAGCCCCTGTGGTCAGGAGCTCGTCGATGACGGCGGGCTGTGCAGCTCTTGCGGCGGCGATCAGATATTTGGTTTGGCGAGAACGGGGCAGTATGTGCAAGCCTTTGCCCCAGCTACCCACCAGGATACCCTGATCCGTCGCCTTGACGTGCAGTGCTGCAAGGCCCTGAACATAGCGCGACAAGGTCGCGTCGAGTGTTGAATATTTCAAAAGGCCTTCTGTCCAGCTGCCAATAACAAAATCTGCCTGATCGGTGTCTATCGAAGACAGTCTGACGCCCTTTGTCGCGAGCACTTTTTCCCAGCTATTGCCATTGTTGGCAGAAAGCGCCAGGCCTTGCTCGCCAACCGCTGCGATCATTGAGTCGATTGATGCCGCCTCGTACAGTCCTTCTGCCGGGTAGATCAGCTGCCACGAATCGCCGGCGTCAGTGGATCGATACAAGCCAGTGTTCGGGGAGGTTGCGAAAACGGATGAATGGGCACCAGTCTTCAAAGACCAGAAATAGCCGCCGGATTGAGCGGTCGCACTCCAGCTCGCGCCTGCGTCATCGCTTTTCCAGATGCCGCTGGCACCGGTAGCCGCGAGTACTCTGCCGCTTGCAAGCCTAAGGATACTTCGCACGTCTTCGTCAGGGAAATTGCTGACACGAGTAAAGCGCCTGCCAGCATCCTCGGATCGGTAGAGTCCGTGTTTCCAGGTCCCCGCCAACAACACGGTGGGTGATACAAAGGCTACAGCCTGAACATCTGTCGCAGTAGATGCCAGTGGCTGGCCACCGTTTATAAAGCGCCATGAGACGCCGCCATCATCACTTGCAAATAGTGTGGCATCGCCCGTCGATGATCCTTTGTTGCCAACCACGACAAGGTTCTGATCGGTTGGTGCGATGGCCAGCGAGCGAATGATCCGTGTCTTTAGTTTACTAAAGTGGCCGCCCCACCATTCGCCTGCGGATAGTTGAGCGGTGCAGAGCAATAGCAAACTGCCAAAAATAAAAGTACAGAGGGGTTTCATTGCATTCGATAGATGGTTTATCGTGAAAGTGATTCGTCTGTGGTGCCGAGTACGGCTTTGCCCGTCGTTCTGTCACGGGCTACATCGTGCTTTTTTTGTGTTGTGCTATCGGCTGACACTCATTTGCGGGGTTGTCGAAATTGATTGGTACACCACGCAGTAGCGTTCGGTTAAGCGGATAAGCGTATCCAGTTGTTCCGAGTCCGCGTCGGTATCCAGATCAAAGTGCAGCCGAATGTTCTTGAAGCCTACCGGGGCGTCTTTGGCGACGCCGAGCGTGCCGCGAAAATCGAGATCGCCTTCGGCGCAGATAGTGGCATCGCGTAGATCGACTTCAATCGCGGTGGCTACGGCCTTTAGCGTGACGCCGGCACAGGCAACCAGCGCCTCGAGCAACATGTCGCCGGAGCACAGTGCTGTGCCATCACCGCCGGTTGCTGGATGAAGACCCGCTTGCGCTATAGCCCTGCCGGTATCGACATTGCAGGTGACGCCTTCGCCAATACGGCCGTTGGCCTTCAGAGTGATGATGGCTGATTCAGGGGTGTTCTTGTATTGCTGTTTCAGTGGCGCTTGAAGTGATTTAAGTTTAGTGGCGTCCATAGTGGCTCCTTTAAGGTACTGCAATTGTGGTGACTGGAATTTTTGGCTGTGCGGTTAGCTTAGGGTTGCCACACATCGGTACGTGGGTGGAACTGCGACCAGGCGAACCAGAAGGCCTGGTGTGTGGCCCATTCGGAACCATCTTCGTTAACCGCTCTGATGCCGCCTGCGTCGAGTTGTAGACGCACGTTCTCAAACGCAACTTCATGACCACGCGACAACGCAATGAAAGCTGTATTGCGAGGAAAGGCCACAGGCGTCCCCGAGGCGGTGATGGCGCCCACCACATCTTCCTGCACGGGTAGTCTCGGGTCGACATCGCCGATCGGGAAAATCGGGCCATTGGCGTCGCGATGATTGCGAAAATCCGGTTTGCGCCCGAGCGCGTAGCGCTGCAGTAGCACGGTTGTTTTCGGGTGACTGCGTTTCCACGATTTCCAGTCTGTGGTAACAACAGTGGCCTGGGGCAGAACAAGGCCCTTTTCCGCCAGTGGTCCGGTCAGGGCGCGTCCCAGAAAGGTATCGAAGATTGAGTGTGTGTTCAGATCGTACATGACTTTATTTGAACGCTTCAGCAGGCCGGATGTGCGCAATACCGGACGTTCAACTCCGGTCGGTAGTTCATCGGTATAAAAGGCCTGGGCCGCAGCGCATAGCGTGCAATACGGAATCCCCAGATCGCGACCGCCGAGTGTGTCGTTGACCAGTTCCCGCACCTCCATGATCTGCCGCGGGTAGGCGCGCGATTCACCGTTTATCGTGATGCCAAAGACGATGTCGTCGTCTTGCAGCCAGGCTGCATCGCTTGCGTTGCTGACTTCGGGGTTGTCAATGGCGGGTATGCAGCCACTGCAGCGCGCGTCGTATTGGTTGTAGGCGCGATTGTCAATCGGTACGCCACCCCAGGAGACGTGTCGCCAGTCGATATCGCCGTCGACGAATATACTCTCCCAGCCCGGAACGTTGAAACTGAAAATCGCTGCCTTGTAGTTGAGATAGTCGGGTGGGGCCGGGATGTCCCAGGCGATCAGGTGATTGGTAATATTGTGCCAGGCGAGAAAGCGATCGAAGTCTTTGCCCAGCAGTTCTGCTGCAGTGCGAACCAGTGAGTGCTTGGCTTCTTTTGTCGATACAAACCGCAACATGTCACCGATGATCCATGCCAGACGGGGATCGCCGGACCTTGCAATGGCTGCCAGGGCCTGTTCCTGGTTGTCATCCCATTTAGACAGTGCCGTGCTGTCGATGAAGGCGACGCGCGCTGCGAACTGCAGGGCCGGGGATAACGGACCGGTTGGCACCGAGGGCGGATCACCGAATTTGCTGTCGATAAACTCCGACAGCGACTTTGACGTCAGCGCGAATGTGGGCGTTTGCGCTATGCCCAGGGCGACAAACGCCGCCGCAATGATTGCCCGGTACGCAAACCAACGAATTGCCATCTGTCTGAAGACCTTGATTAATCAAAGACTATGACATCAGGGAAACCGGGGCGTTGCAAACTTTGCGAGGGTTTTTTGCCTTATGCGGCGATCGACTGGTTAATGGCTGTATTGTTGTCTGCCTGCAGCGCCAGCTCGGATCAGCCGGTCATTCGTTGCAGCAGCAAGTGTACCGATGCTGAGATAATCACGGTGAACGTCAGCGCCATGCCAATGACCCGCAAGCGAATATTCTCTGGTTCGCGGCTGATGCCGAATGCGTGGATCATTCGCCCCAGCAGCAGGGCGATGCACAGCAGGTGGATGCGAAGGTTTGATCCGATGGATTGCTCAAGCAGATAGATCAGTATCAGCGCGATGGGAACGTATTCAGCAAAGTTCGCGTGCGCGCGCGCGGCGCGACTCAGATGAATGTTGCCGCCGTTGCCTACACCTATCTGGTGTTTGCGGCGCAGCAGCAGTGTGCGCACGCTCAATGCAACATAAAACAGGGCCAAAAGCGGTGCATATAGAGCCAGTGCAGACATGAAGATTTCTACTTTGCTGTTGATTGAATACCGCTAGGCCATGGGCGGCAGAATATCAGCGGCATTGTCGAGCTCTGCCCAGTCGAGCATCTTGTAGACGAAGTCGACGCACTCGCCCAGTTGGCTGACCTCGATAAATTCATCCGGCTGGTGGGCTTGCTCAATGCTGCCCGGGCCATAGACCACGGCGGGCATACCGGCTTGCTGGAACAGGCCGGCCTCTGTGCCAAATGACACGGTGCCCGATTCGTTGAGCCCGGATAAATGCCGGATCAGTTGTTCGGCGGGCGAGTCGACGTCGGGTTTCAAACCAGGTACGGTATTGTATTTTTCGGTGCTGACGCCGGCTTTGTCTGACACTTTCTTAAGGCCCGGGTCAATCTCGTTTGCGATGAAATCCCGAACGCGCAGCTCCAGTGCGTCCGCATCGTCAGTGGGCAGCTCGCGAAATCCCCATTGCACCGTAGTGAATTCTGGAATGATGTTGTTCGCTGTGCCGCCGTTGATGATGCCGAGATCTATGGTGGTGTAGGGTGGGTCGAACGGGCTTTTTGGATCCGCGTTGTCTGCCAGTTCCTGTTGCATCTGTTCCAGGAAGGTGACCAGACGTGCCGCAGCCATAATGGAATTGGCGCCGAGCCTTGGATCACTGGAGTGGGCGGGCACACCCCGCACCACGCTGCGCATCGAGCGCGATCCCTTGTGGCCACCGATGATTTTCATTAGCGTGGGTTCGCCGACGATGACGGCGCGCGGCAACGGCAGATTTTTAACGACATCATCGATCAGGCCGCGCACGCCGATGCAGCCGACCTCCTCATCGTAGGAGAACGCAAAGTGGATCGGGATATTCAGGTTTCTTCGTTTCATCTCCGGGGCGATGGCCAGTGCCACGGCAACGAACCCTTTCATATCGACCACGCCGCGGCCAATCAGCCTGCCGTCGGTCTGGCGCATCTTGAATGGATCGGCCGTCCAGTCCTGTCCGTCAACCGGCACCACATCGATATGGCCGGACAACACCACGCCACCTTTTACCTCAGGGCCGATCGTCGCCCATAGATTGGCTTTGCGTCCGGTGCTGTCGTGGGTGAGGCGCGAGGCGATGCCGAGGTTGTCGAGGTAGGATTGAATGTGGGCGATCAACTCGAGATTGGATTCTCTCGAGGTGGTGTCGAAACTGATCAGCTCGTCGAGTATCGCGATGGTCTTTTGCAGCGCTTCACTTTGTTTCATTAGTCATCCAGTGCAGGTTGGCGGCTGATCAGTTCTTTCATGATCTCCGAGGTGCCACCGTAAATTCTCTGAACCCGTGAGTCGGCATAGCGCCTGGCGATCGGGTACTCCCACATATAGCCGTAACCGCCGTGTAGTTGCAGGCAGGCATCAATGACGCGATCCTGCATTTCGGTCAGCCACAGCTTGCACATGGAGGCTTGTTCGGTGGACAGCTCTCCAATATTGTGTGCGGCCACACAGCGATCGACAAATGCCTCGCCCACTTCGATTTCAGTGCGCAGTTCAGCGAGTTTGTAGCGGGTGTTCTGGAAGTTGCCGATCGCCTGTCCAAACGCTTTTCTGTCCTGTACGTAGGCGACCGTCTCGGCATAGGCACCTTTTGCTGCCCCCAGTGCCGTCAGGCCGATCAGCAGGCGTTCAAACGGCAACTCTGCCATCAGCAGATTGAGGCCGCGATGTTCTTCTCCGATGATATTGCTGGCCGGCACGCGAAC
>CAZYDV010000209.1:0-11064 GCA_964646405.1 uncultured Granulosicoccaceae bacterium
GATCGAGTGCTGTTGCAGGTCGGCCGGTGAATTGACGATCGCCGCATCGGTTCGGTACAGCGCGGCCAGCAAACCGGAAGTTTGTTCTTCGCGACGAAAATAACGGGCAAAGTCTTCGTGCTCGGCGATCGATTGCAGTGCCATACGCATGTTGCTGACACGGGTGGGCAGTTGGCTGAGTGCTGAGATATCCCAGTTACCCAGTCCGAGTTCACCAATCCAGCGCGCGCAACTGATAATCTTTTGCTGTCGCTCGGCGTCGATCCGGGTCAACGCCGCGCCGCGTCGGTTGTCGGTTTGCGTTTCGCAGCGGCGACGTGCACTGAAATCAAACAGTGCGTCGGGCAACTGATCGGCATCGATGTGTCGAGTCAGTTTTGCCGCCAGCGCGGCGTCAAAGCCGGCCGGGGCAGGCGGCAGTGGTCTGAAACTGGCCCCCGGTACGGTACGCGCCAGTTCCAGTTCGAAGCGCTCGTCTTCGCTGATGTTTTGCAGCACGTCCGCCTGCAGCGTGAACAGACCGGTATTGGCACTGACACGGCATTGCAGACGCTCGTGCAGATGGCGATTCATCGCACGCAGATAATCGCGCAACTCCACCGCCTTGCCAAACGCCGGAAATTGCTCGTCCAGCTTGCCGTCGCAGACATCAACAATGTAGGGGTTCAGGCGCAGTGCCGCGCCGTCGTAGCGGATTCGGTGGTCACCGGACTCGTCGTGTTGCAACTGTACGGGGATCAGTAACAGCGGAATGCGATGAATCTGGTTGGCCTGCGCGGTCATCGCAAATCCGGCTACCAGGTACAGGTTGTAGCGCTCGACGGGGCTGTCAGGACCGGTTTCAATGTCAATTTTTCGGGTCCGCAACGCCAGTTTATCGGCGCTGTGCTGAGTACTCAGCGTGCCCTCGGGCTGCGGCCGCAACTGGGCCGCAGATTGCGTGATCGCAGGGTCAAGTGCCTGTAGCGACAAGGCTGTGCCGTTTAGCACCAGTTCGCGATAGACGTCGACACAGGAGATCGGTGCCAGCGCAATATCGGCGAGCTCATTGCTCCAGGCCTTGAGTAGATCGGTTCGCAACTGGCGTTCGGGCCGTCCGTCGTCCAGGTCTGATGTTTCGTCCAGGAGGGTAAGCTGACTTTGATTCACGAAACTGTTTTCCAATCAGGTTGTCTCACCACTGGCGTTGAGACGAGCCAGGGGCATTGTTTTCCACGCAGACGTTTACACATCGTCGGGTAATGCAGTGCATACCGTTTGGCGGTGTAAAATTTCCGCCACGCGCTGAAAGTGTGTGCCGGTGTTAACAAGAATCGTGCGCACCTCGCACTTTTCGACCCGCGCGACGTCAGATTTCCACCTGACGAGCCGCGCGTTGCAAGGCAGTCATGGCACAGACTCGTCAGCCGTGACGAAAAATTCCATCAGAGGACTGATTCATGGCAGCTTACAAGCCCGTTCGGCCGATCAAATCGAGCGAAATCACCGACCCGGAGCTGTTTGCCAACCGCCGTAAACTGCTGCGCATGGCAGGTTACGGCGTCGGCGTATCCGCCACGAGCCTGCTGCCGCATCTGCCGGCCGCCGCTGCCGTGCCTGAACTCGGCGATATCGCCCCCTGGCCAGATGGCACCGATGAAAAACAAACGCCCTGGGACATCGCGACCAGCTACAACAATTTCTATGAGCTCGGCACCGGCAAGGAAGATCCAAAGCGTTATGCCGATCGCCTGAAGACTGACCCGTGGTCGGTTGAAATCAACGGTCACTGCGAAAAACCCGGCACTTACTCACTGGAAGATATCCTCAAGCCGCATGCGCTCGAAGAGCGTGTCTATCGCATGCGTTGTGTCGAGGCCTGGTCGATGGTGATACCCTGGGTCGGCTTTCCACTGGGCGATCTGCTGAAGCGATTTGAGCCGACGAGCTCTGCCAAATACGTGCAGTTTCAGACCATCATGGATCCTGAGAATCTGCCCGGCCAGGGTTCACCGGTGCTGCAGTGGCCCTATGTCGAGGGCTTGCGTATGGACGAGGCGATGCATCCGTTGACACTGATGTCCGTCGGTATCTATGGCAAGGTGCTGCCGAATCAGTGCGGCGCCCCGATTCGACTGGTGGTGCCATGGAAATATGGTTTCAAGAGCATCAAGTCGATTGTGCGTATCAGCTTTGTTGAAGAACAGCCCGACACGAGCTGGAACCTGTCCGGCCCCAGAGAATACGGCTTTTACTCGAATGTGAATCCTACGGTTGCTCACCCGCGCTGGAGTCAGGCCAAAGAGCGTCGTCTGGATGGCAGCTCCAGTGGGTTGTCGTCGCTGTTCGCGAGCAAGCAGGAGACGTTGATGTTTAACGGCTACGAAGAAGAGGTTGCCGGGCTCTACGCCGGTATGGATTTGCGCAAGAACTATTGATCGCACGCCAGCATTGATACCGACGAGACCCGCCAGTTACTGACTGGTGGGGCGACATCCACTACCGCCAGGCGATCGAGCACGATGTGCTCGATCGCGCCGAGAGGCGCATGCGCCATGCTCTGCTGAATATGAGTTTGCAAAGCGACATCCTCAGGGTGGTACATTAAGGATAAGTGTGGTGAAAATGCTGTGGCTGGCTGCTGACACAAGCTGCAAGCTCGCTCGCGAAGTGCCGCAAGCTCTGGCGTCACATCAAGACCGAGACTTAGAAACCGGAAGTAGCTGCTGGCGGTTTCTACTCCCCTGACAGATACAGACAGCGCTGAAGTTTGCGTGGCGAGATCGCGCCCAAGCGCTGCAGCCTCATCCAGCCCCATACTGGACAAAACCTGCAGTGTCACGTGGGACTGAAATTCCACTGTCGCGTGGCACCGGGCGAGCTCTCCGATCGCATCATCCAGAAAGTCTTGTGCCGAACGTTCGGGCAACAGCCACAGTACCGGCAATGGATCGTCGTTTGCCACTAGCCCGGAGTGTTCACGAAGGGTTATCTGTAGTTAAGGCAAGGGCGCCTGTGGAAAGTCTTCGTAGTTGTATCGCTCCATGACCATCTCCGGGTTTTTCACAAGCTTAAATCCATACTGTTGGTAGAGCCCCTGTGCATCGGCGGTGGCGAGCATCAGTTTTTTCAGGCCCTTGATGTCCGGGTGATCGAGCACGCATTGCATCAGCCATTTGCCAATGCCCTGGCCGCGCAGTGTATCGTCGATGAATACATCTTCCAGATAGCCGAATACGGCGTAGTCGGTGATCACTCTGGCAAACCCCACCATCGTGGTGCCTTCGAATACCCCGAAACACAGCGAATTTGCCAGCGAGCGTTCAACCCTCGGCGTCGTGATATCCTGCCCCCAGTAGGATTCGTGCTGTAGGAAACGTGCGACTCTTGCGCTGTCGATCAGATCGGGATCGGTACTGATTCGGTACGGTGGTCGGTGCCATTCCATTGTGTGTTCTCGTGTTGGCTGGCCACAGTGTATCCGTAAAAACAAAGGGTGTTGCGTTGAATGTCGTGATCATCGGTGGTGGGCCGGCGGGTCTGTTGGCGGGCATACTGATCAAGCGCTATTTCAGTGGCGCCCGCGTGCGCCTGTTCGAGCAAAATGCGGCCGATGCGACTTTTGGCTTTGGCGTTGTGTTGTCCGATCAGGCACTCGATTTTTTGCAACGCGACGAGCCCGAAACCGTTGCTTTGATCTCGCAGCAACTGTTGCGCTGGTCGGACATCACGGTCGTTCATCGCGGCGAGCCGATCGTCATCGACGGTATCGGCTTTTGCTCCATTGAACGACTCGCGCTGTTGAAACTGTTGCAGGCCCGCGCCGCGAGCGGTGGCGTAGAACTGAATTACAATACCCGGATAGAGTCATTGCCCGAGGCAGACTTAATTGTGGGTGCCGATGGCTTCAACTCGCGCGTGCGCAGCGAGAATCCGAACGCTTTTGGCCAGACGCTCACTCACTTTGACAATCGCTTTGCCTGGTATGGGGTAGATCGGGCCTATGACACGCTGACCCAAACCTTCATCGATACACCGGTCGGGCCGATGAATGCACACCACTACAGCTATGCGTCAGAGCGCTCGACTTTTATCATCGAAACCACGGATGCCACATGGCGATCCAGTGGTTTGTCGCAGTTGCCCGAGGCGCAATTGTTGCAGCGTTTGTCCGGTTTTTTTGCCCACACTTTGCAGGGGGCCAGTCTGCGACCCAATCACTCGCACTGGCGCCAGTTTCCGAAGCTATGGTGTGAGCAATGGCACAACGGGAATCGCGTGCTGGTAGGCGATGCGTTGCACACGGCGCACTTTTCTATCGGTTCGGGCACCCGTCTGGCGATGGAAGACGTGATAGCGCTGGTGCACGCACTGCGCGATAACGACGCAAATATTGCCGCCGCGCTGCCAGCTTATCAGGCAGCCCGCCAGCCATCACTTGCGAAAATCGTCTCTGCTGCCAACCGTTCGGCCGAGTGGTATCAGGCATTCGATCAGCACATGGCATCGCCACCCTGGCCGTTTGCGTTGTCTTACATCCAGCGTGCAGGGCGCCTGCACGCCGACAAACTCGCGACAATCGCCCCGCGTTTTAGCGCCGAGTTATCGCGCCGCGGTCTAGCGCCCGAAGTGCAGTGATCGCGTGCTGTTTACTCGTCGAACAACTGCCCTTTAATGGTGCGACAGTTGCCGCGAAAAAGAGCGATGGTGACGTTGTCCTGATTGACGACGGTGGCATCGTAGACGCCGCTTCGAGCGCTGCGCTGTACCTCGTGCGCGGTGGCGGTGAGTGTGTCGCCGAGCTTGCCCGGGCTCACAAAGGTAATCGAATTCTGTTGCGCAACGGTCGACTGGTTGTAGCTGTTGCAGGCAAACGCAAAGGCGGTGTCGGCAAGGGTGAATATGAATCCACCGTGGCAGATATCGTGACCATTGGTGTGGCGTTTTTCAACCGTCAGGCTAAGGGTTGCCGTGCCGGGTGCAACACGGTCGATTACGAGGCCCAGGCACCGGCTGGCATCGTCATTGGCCCATAGTGCTTCGGCGCTGCGTTGTGCGCGCTCTTGGTCGGATATTGGCATTTGGCTCCAGCCGTTTGGCAAGGCCGCAGGGTAGTGCGCAATCGTCTGTTGTTCAAGCAAGTGTTGTCGTTCAAGCCATTCCCCGACACAGGCTTGTGCCGGGGAAGATGGACATGCGGGTCAGATCAGGCAATCGCTGCGTGGCGATCAGCGTTGTTGTAGGCGTGGTGAAATTGCAATGCCTGCAACACGGCGGCTGACGGTGTAGCCGACGGTGTGCCCTGACGGCAACTATCCGCAACTACACCCGATTGATTTCGCGCCACGGCGCGTTCGACTCTGACGATGCGGGCGTTGCCTTCAGTCCGCGACGCGCTGGCCAGCAGTTGCGCCTGTTGATCATCGATCGCCAGTTTCAGTGTCTGTGCCGGCATGCCGAGCATAACCTCGACGCGCTCGAACAACTGGCAGGTGCGATCGATCGACGCCGGGCTGTCGGCCTCGGGCGCGATGATGTAGATGCTGCCGTTGCGGCTGTTGCCACCCGCGGGCTGCTGCAGATCGAGCGCACCGATCATCGCCGTCATCACCGCGTCGAGGATGCCTTCGGCCGCGAGGTTGCCATTGTGATCAGCGATTGCGGCAGTGGGTGCGTGCATCGCCGCGTTGCGCACCATCAGCAGGCTGCGCCCGCGCAGGCGATAATCCTCGCCATCGCGGCCGGTCATCAGGCGATCCGGCTGGCTGCGACGGGTGATGGTCTGGCCCGATTTGGCAAAAGTGGTGGATAGATCGCCGCGCATCAGGCCCAGCCAGTTGCGATACACATCGATCTTGCCGACCGGGTCTTCGCCGCGGTTCTGGCAATCGAGCACGGTGGTGATTGCCGCCTCGATCTGAATATCCTGCAAGCCTGCCAGGTCGCGACTGCCGACGCTGCCATTGCGATCGAACTGCAATTCGATGTGCAGATCGTGGTTTTTCAACACGATCGAACACGGGTTGTCGCGCGGGCCGGACAGGGCCACAAACTGTTTGGGGTTGGCGAGACCCGTGGTGCTGCCGTCGGCCAGTACCGCCATCAGGTTTTGAAAGTACACCATGTAGCCGGTGACATCGTGATGTGAGCCCTCGTCCAGCGCAAAGCTTTGGTCTAGAAAGTCGCGCGCATAGCTGATCACGCGGCTGCCGCGCGCCGGATTGTATCGGGCGCTGGGGCGCAAACCCTTGCTGTGGGGGATCATTTGTGAGCTGTAGAGCGCATCGTAGAGGCTGCCCCAACGCGCATTGGTGGCGTTCAGTGCAATTCTTGCATCGTTCAGCGGCGCCTCGAGATGCGGGCCGAACAGGCTGTCGGTGTCGGCCTGCTCAATCGCATCGGCACAGGGTTTGTGCGCGGCCACGGCGCAGGGTGTTTTAGATGCCTGTGGTGAGGCAAAGTCGTCCAGCAATTGGCTAAGCCCGGTCCAGAAGTGCTCGGCGCTTTGGCTGCCGAGCGGCAGGATCTCGGTCTCGATAAACTCGCCAAACGGTGAGTTGATTCGGTAATCGGCGTGTCGTCCGGCAATGGCTCGCATGGTCGTTCCTCGCAACAGGGACATTCGAATGTCCTCAACTGGTTTTTGGTTATTCGGAATCACGCTGTGTGTGTTTCCGGGACGAGTTGAAGTGTACGGCGATTAGTACTAAAATTTCACAGCAAAAATTGCACAGTGTGAATTTCACAGATGGCCAAGTCGAACAACGTGCTGCGAAACGCCCACTTTCTGGGGACCAAAATTCGCAATCTGCGCAAACGCAACCGCCTGACGATGGAGGATTTGTCGGCCCGTTGTATCAAGATAAACGCCGAGTCGGCGCCGTCAGTGTCGTATCTTTCGATGATCGAACGCGGCAAGCGCTATCCCAGCGAAACCATGCTGAAGGTCATCGCGTCGGTGTTCCAGAAAGACATCGAGTGGTTCCTGGACGATGTACCCGAAGAGCAGGGCATTGTGCCGATCAAGGGCAACCGCGGCGGTATCAGCGGCATGGCGCTCGAGCCCGGCTTTCTGTTTTCACCCGAGATTCTGCAGATCGCGATCCCCGAAATGCTGGCGCAAACGGGTGTGTCCGGACGCCAGTTCGCGCACCTGTTGATACGCGCCCACCAGGAACACCACCAAAACCACTTTCCCGATCTGGAGCGCGCCGCCGATGAAGTCGGCGACAAACAGATGCCAATCAGCCTGGATCAGGTGCTGGCGATCTGTAAGCAGGTGGGGCTGAAGATTAAATGGATTGACAAGCCTGCCGAGGTCTCGGACCCGGATGCCGACGGTGGCGTGTTGCGACTGGTGCGCTCATGGTTCGAGCCGCCGGGCACGGTGTATGTCAATAAGGTGCTCAAGGAGCAGCCGGCGCGCTTGAAATACGATCTTGCGGTATACATCGGCCATGCGGTGTTACATAACCGCGACGGGATGAAAACCGTCATCGTAGCCGGTGGCGATCGCCGCGGTGAGGTGCGCGAGGATGGCCTGGGCGTTGCCGAATCCAGCGCGGTCGATGCGCAGGACATACTGCATGCCTGGCGTGATTTCGAGTGCAGCTTTTTCGCCGGCGCCCTGTTGTGTCCGAAAGTGCCATTCAGGCGCTTGCTCGATCAGCACGCTTATGAGGTGAATCTTGGCGGTATGCTGGATGTCACGCCGTCGGTAGTGATGCGGCGCATGACATCGGTTTCACCCTATCGACACTGGCACTATTTTGATGCCTATCCGCCGGGCAAGCTGCATGCGGTGTATCGTGGCAACGGCATTCCACTGCCGTGGGGCAATATGCGCATGGTGCAGGATCCGTGTCAGCACTGGGCGGTGTTTCGCATGATCAATCAGGACACGCGAGAATCGTCTGCACAGATCTCGTTGCTCGAAGCCAACGGCGAGACGCGTTTGTATTGTTGCGAGAGCGTGAAAGTCGATGATCTGGCCGGCAACTCACACGTGTTGTGCGCCGGCGTCGACATCAATCCCGCGATCGATGCCCAGGGAGGGGATGCTACGGCGCTGGTGCAGGATATCAAACAGGCCTGCGTGGAGAATGGTGGCTCTGCCCCCATTGCTTCGGGTATTAAAAAAGATCTTAAAGCGGTGGCGCGAATTCTCAATATCGGCTGGATCGAGCGCGGTATTGAGAACGATGCGCGACTGATCTGCCCGCGCAGTGGTGCGTGTCCGCGCACACCGGCCTGCCACTCAGAGGTGCCAGTGCAAATGCCGGAACGTCGAAAGCGTTAGCACATCGCGGTTACGCCGATTCAGCCAACAGCGAGGCGTTGCCACCCGCCGCGGTGGTATCGATACACAGCGTCTTTTCACTGATCAGCGGGCTGACATCGAACAGATCCATCGACAGTGGCAACAGCGGGCCGTCGCGTTCGGCAAGTGTCTGGCGCAAGCTGCGCAAAGGCTCATCGTTATCAATTGCCTGCACCGCGACCACATCGATTGTCGCGTCTCGCAACAGTCTGGCTTGCGGATTGCCGCGCATCGACGTCACGCAGGCGTCTGGCAGATGCGCGTGAATAGCGTCGACAAGATCGGCCGCGCGTTCGCCACAAGCCAGTACGGCGTTGCCCAGCGCCAGCGCCTGTAACACCTGGGCCTGCCAAACATCCACGCGGCCGGTGTGCAGGCACACGACAGTGCCTGCGGCCTGCATGCCCAGACGGTTGCTCTCACCGGTCGGGCCCGGTAAATCCATTGTCTCGTGATAGTGGTGTCGGGCATGGCTCAGCGCGCGCGTCGTCGCGTTGATTGCGATGCCGGTCGCGCCTGCGATGGTGGTGGCCATTGAGTCGTCGCGCAACAGGCTGTGGCCACTATCGTTTTGCTGCAGCGTCTCAAGTGCGGCATCCAGTTGCGTGGCATCTGTGATGCTGGCGCTTTGTGGTTTGTCCGCCGAGGCGTCTGCACCTGATTGCAAAAAGCGCAACAGATAGTGCGGGCCACCGGCTTTGGGGCCGGTGCCAGAGAGTTTTTTGCCACCGAATGGCTGCGAGCCGACGATCGCGCCAATCTGGTTGCGGTTGATATAGATATTGCCGGCCTCGACACGCTCGACGACATCCTGAACCCGTTCATCAACCCGGGTGTGCATGCCGAAGGTCAGCCCGTAGCCGCTGTCGTTGATCTGTTGCAGCACGTTGTAGAAGTCATCGGCTTCATATTGTGCCAGGTGCAGTACCGGACCAAACACCTCGTGTTGCAGTGAGGCGATACCGTCCACTTCCAATAGAACCGGCGCGACGTAGTGGCCCACGCCTGCAGTGTCCGCCGCTTGAATACGGTGGAGTTGTCTGCCGGTGCGCACGTGGCGTTCAATGCTGTTGCGGGCGTCTGCATCGATCACCGGGCCGACGTCGCAATTGAGTTGCCAGGGATCACCCAGTTGCAGCAGGTCCATCGCGCCGCGCAGCATTTTTTCGATTTTTTCCCTGACATCGCGTTGCACGTAGAGCACACGCAGCGCAGAACAACGTTGACCGGCACTGCGAAAGGCGGATTCGATGATGTCGGTGACCGCCTGTTCCGGCAGTGCCGTCGAGTCGACGATCATCGCATTGATACCGCCGGTCTCGGCGATCAACGGGGCTGCAATCGACGCGTGTTGTGCCATCGATCGATTGATGCGCTGAGCGGTTGCCGTCGAACCGGTAAAGCAGACACCCGCCAGTCGAGGGTCTGCCACCAGTGCGGCGCCCACGGTGGCACCGCTGCCTGGCAACAGTTGCAGTACCGTTGTCGGCACACCCGATTGATGAAACTTCTGCACCGCCAAGGCGGCAATCAGTGGCGTCTGCTCGGCGGGTTTGGCGATCACCGCATTGCCGGTCGCCAATGCCGCGGCGATTTGCCCTGTGAATATCGCCAGTGGAAAATTCCACGGTGAGATGCACACGTATGTGCCGCGCGGCTCGACCCCTTCAATTGCCAGCAGCAATTCTGCCTGGGCGGCGTAGTAGCGCAAAAAATCCACCGCCTCGCGAATCTCTGCAATGCCATCGGCAAGCGTTTTGCCGGCTTCGCGACACAACAGCGCAAGTATCTCTGTAGTGTTCTGTTCGAAGTGATCGGCAACCTGGCACAATATTTCACCTCGTGCTGACACTGGTACGTTTTTCCAGTGCTCAAAGCCCGACTCGGCATCCCGCCACGCCGTCTCGATGTGCGTATCGAGGCTGTCGGCGCAATGTCCGACAATGTCATCGGGGCGCGCAGGGTTGCAGATAGCACGCTTTGGTGTGTCCGGGCTGCCGGTGATTGGAGGTGTCGGGGCAGCCTGCCAGTGGCAGTCGGCAAATGCGCTCCTATCGGTAACGAACTGTTGTATCACCAGCGGGTCACTGACATCAAAGCCTGCCGAGTTGCGTCGTTCGGGACGATACAGATCTGCGCTATTGGCGATAGCCGAAGTCTGGCCGACATCGTCGTGTTCAAACGGATCGGCGGCGATGGTGGCGGGCGCGACACTTTGATCGACGATCTGATTGACGAACGAGCTGTTGGCGCCATTTTCAAGCAGGCGTCGAACCAGATAGGCCAGCAGATCTTCGTGCGGGCCGACCGGTGCATAGATTCGGCAGCGATTGCCAAATTGCTCCAGCACCTGTTGGTGCAGGGCCTCACCCATGCCGTGCAGGCGCTGGAACTCAAACCGCGTGACATCGCTCGACATCTTGAGAATCGCAGCCACTGTGTGTGCGTTGTGGGTGGCAAACTGCGGATAGATGCGATCGGTCATACCGAGCAGCTTTTTGGCGCAGGCTAGATACGAGATATCGGTGTGGGCTTTTCGGGTGAACACCGGAAACCCCGGCAGGCCCTCGACTTGGGCGCGCTTGATTTCAGTATCCCAGTAGGCCCCCTTGACCAGACGAATCATGATTTTTCTATCGCAGTCGGCGGCCAGCGCATAGAGCCAGTCAATCACGTGCCAGGCGCGTGGCGAATAAGCCTGCACCACAATGCCAAAGCCGTCCCAGTCGGCGAGCGACGGCTCACGCAGCACCTGTTTGATCACG
>CAZYDV010000210.1:0-11023 GCA_964646405.1 uncultured Granulosicoccaceae bacterium
GGCAAAACCACCTGGCACCCAGCCAATCAGTGCGTCAGCAAAATTGAACAGGCCCCGAACCAGCCCGGTTTTTTCCATCAGAAAACCGGCATAGATGAAAAACGGGATCGCGATCAGCGTGTATTTACTGATGAAATTAAAAAATGCTTCGTACAAGGTGCCGAAGGTGAGAAAGTCGTCGAACATGACGAGCACGGCGGTGGACCCCGCCAGCGATATGCCAATGGGCACGCCAATGAACAACAACACGAACAACAGCATTGCAAGCGCTAGCATTTGTTCGCTCCGGCTAATTTGGGGTTTCGGTTAGACATCGGTCGTCACCTCGACTTCATCATCCAGATATTCGCGGCGCTGGAAACTGATGATATCCTCGATTAACTGGAGCAGTGCGATGGTTGCCATCATCAGAAAACCGAACATTAGCACCAGATAGAAGGGCCAGAGCGGGATCAGCAAACTGTAGGTTGTTAAATCGCGCTGTAGCGCGTAGCTCAATGTCGGCCAGCCGGTGATGCCGATCGCACCGCAGAAAACGACGATAATCGCTGAGACGAGAATCTTCAGGAAACCGACCGTGCGCAAGTAGCCACGTGAGTGCAGCAACTGGACAATCGCGTTCATCACCAGATGGCTTCGACGAATCTGAGTCACGCCGAAATATAGCGCTACCGCTGCGATCATCCCGACAATAATCGCATCCTGCCCCCACTCGAATACGAGGCCAAAGATATAGCGCCTGACTATCTCCAGCAGGGCGAATAATGTCAACACGAGCAGCATGGCCGCCGAGATCCAGCCGACCACTCGATCGATCCAGTTCTTCAGACTATGGGAAAACGACAGAAACGCGTCCATTGAAGGCTCCGCTGATCAGGGGAGTAAACAGCTACCGCCATAAAAAAGGGGTCGCCGTATGCGGCGACCCCTGACTGCAAAGGTGGCGGTTACTTGCGGTTCTTCGCTCGGTGCAAATCAGAGCCTTTGCCGTAGCGGGTGAAGTACTCTTCGTAGGCCGCACAATCGGTTTGCTCAAGCGGATGAGAACCCGGCGGATTGTTTTTGACCAGTTCAGCAGCTTCAGCAGTGAACTGATCCACCAGCTCGTCGCCGACATCGTCGACCTTGCTCTTGATCCACTCGTTAGTTGCTCCACCCTCAGCTTCCTTGACGGCGGCCGCTTCTTCTTCGTTCATCACATAGATGCCGGGTGCGGATTTGTCGGTGGTCAGGAATTTATCGAGCGTGCGCTTGTCGTTGCAGAAGTTGATCGCGCGCTGAAAGGGCATGAAGTCATTGACGACGATGTCGGTCAAGGCATCCTGTTGCTCTTTTGACAGCTTGCTCCACCAGCGGTTGGATGCGCCAAACCAGTAGTAGTCACCCACGATGCCATTGAGACCGGCAACGGTGAAATAAGGTGCCTGCTCCTTAACTGCGTTAAAGCCGCCCAGTGAAGTCAGCAGACCGTCGATTACACCAGTTTGCAGTGCGGGAGGAACATCACCAAACGCCATTGACTGCGGGTTGGCACCCAGTGAGCTCAACAGGGCATTTTCAGCAGGCCCCATGGAACGCATTTTCTTGCCGGCAAAATCTTCAGGTGCGACGAGGCGCTTTTCTACTGCGCCAGCACCCATGTACATGCTCAAGTGACCAGCGCCAAACATAGTGATGCCGTGAACTTTGTCGAACTGTTCAACCAGATCAGCGAACGTTTTCGTTGAGTCGACACCGTCAATAGCGCCCGCTGTGGTGAGCTTGCCGGCACCGAGCAACACATTGGCCAACGGCTCAACACTGGCAGTCTTACCGAACTGGCCGGTGATCATCTCCAGGTTGCCCTGGGTCATTGCCTTAACACCCTGCGGGATGGTGTACAACGACTTCGCCCAGTAGATCTGAACCTTACTGCCGGGGATTTTCTTTTCCACCTGCTCGGCAAAATAGACCTCGGCAATCGCGGCCGGGTGCGGTGGGCCGGAGTGATCTGATGCCCAGCGCAATTTGACCGGATCGACGGCCGACGCGCTGGTGCTGGCGATCGCGATCGCCGCTGCGATCAGGGTGGTTGCTGTGGTGCGAATTCTTGACATTCCTACCTCCAGTGGTTGTGCGTTCAAATAAAGATCGTCTGATGTCCGACCTGACCCGAACGGTAACAGACCTTGCGACTCCGGGAAACCGTCTCAACCGGACATTGTTCGTCAATGCGGAATGTTTAGAGGCCATTGGAACCATGATCCGCGACCGGAATGTCCCCCACCTCCAGATGCTGAGTGATAGCGCGTGCCGCCGACAGCAACTCGGAATCGGCCCGGAAACCGCCAATCATCTGCAAGCCGACCGGCAGTCCAGTGGGCCCCGTGAACACGGGCGCACTGAGGGCCGGCAGATGCAGTGCTGTCCAGGCGGTATTGAAAACCGGATCTCCGGTTGCCGCCAGACCCTTCCAGGCCTCGCCGGGGGCGACGGCGCTCAACAACACATCGTGCTCCTGCATTACTGGACAAAAACGTGTGCGAAGTTGAGCGAGCGCGGCCTGCGCCGCGGCGTATTCTTCGTAGCTTGCCTGCAGGCCGTCTTCGCATCGCCCGAGCAGCAGCTTCGGGCTGAGCAAACCGCCGCGCTCGGTACGCTCCCATGAGATGGCACGCGCAAACTCGTAACCGGCAATAGTCCTGTGGTATTGCGCGATGACCTCGAACCCCGGCGGTGGGTCGACGTCCCGAATGCTCGCACACACGCCACCCAGACGCGACACTGCGTCCTCGATCAGCGCCTGGGTGCTGGCGTCGGCGCGCGGCCAGTCGGGCCCGCGAAATACCCCGATTCGCAATGACGACAGCTCGGCCACCGGCAATGGCTTGGGCGGCATTCGCAACAATACCCGACGCACGATCTCGATATCCTCAATACCGCGGGTAAACCAGCCGATGGTGTCAAAGCTAGAGGCGCACTCAAACACACCCGATCGATTGACGTCGCCAAAACTGGGTTTGAAACCGTACACGCCGCAGTAGGAGGCGGGACGCAGCACCGAGCCCGTCGTCTGCGTGCCCAGTGCAACAGGCACCATGCCGGCCGCCACCGCAGCGGCACTGCCACTCGACGAGCCCCCCGGCGTGTGCGTGTGGGCGTGTGGATTGCGGGTCTTGCCGGGATGAAAATGCGCCAGCTCAGTGGTCACGGTCTTGCCCAGACACACCCCGCCCGCCTCCTTTAGTAACGCGACACAAGCGGCATCGCGGTGCGCATGGTGATCGTGATAGATCGGGGTGCCAAATTGTGTGGGCATATCGAGCGTGTCGATGATGTCTTTGACGCCGAATGGAATACCGTGCAATTCACCGTGCGGGTCTGTCGCATCGCGCAGACGTGAATCCATGCGCGCCTTGTCATCTCCCAGACAGGCCCAGGCCCGAATGTCTTGTTCGCACTGCTCTGCGCGAACAAGACAGGCTTCGATCAGTTGCGTCGATGTCAGCTCGCCCAGCCTGATCGCCGTCTGCGCCTGGGCCACTGTCATCTGCGCCGGCTCGACCATGTTGTTATTCATCTGTTTATCCATTGCGATTCAAGACTGTTGCTTTCGCTATTCTGTCATCGCGAGCGAGTAAGTAAAAATCTGCACGCATTTCGCTGTGGCTTGTGCCGGTGACGCGGCACTACAATACCGGTATTGGCGTTGCCTCTCGTACCCATCCTCAGGAGTTACTATCCATGCACGCTCGCACCGCTCTGATCACAGGTTCTGGACAGAATATTGGACGCGCCGTCGCGCTAAGTCTTGCTAACAACGGATTCAATGTGGTCGTAAATGGCTCATCCAATCGCGCCGCCTGCGACGCGGTCGTCAGTGAGATCACAAGCACCGGCGGCCATGCCATCGCTGCCATGGGGGATGTCGGTACACAATCCGCTGTGGCGCAAATCGTCGACACCGCGTGCGAGCAATTTGGTGGCGTTGATGTGCTGGTGAACAATGCCGCGATCCGTCCTGACTGCCGTTTTCTGGAGGTAGACGAGCAGGACTGGGAACGCGTCATGAACGTCAACTACAAATCTGCGTTTTGGCTCTCGCGACGGTGTCTGCCCGGCATGATCGAACGCGGCTGGGGACGGATTGTCAATTTCACCGGCATGAATGCGCAAATGGGTTACGCCGGCAAGGCCGCGGTGACCGTATCCAAACACGCCGCCTGGGGCCTGACCAAGGCACTCGCTAAGGAGTTTGGCCCATCTGGTGTCAGCACCAATATTATTGCTCCCGGCACCATTGACGGTGAAGCGAAAGGTCCGGCCGACCCACGCGATTTTGCAGCGATCGAAAAGAGCATACCGGTGCGTCGACTCGGTGCGCCAGGTGATATCGCCACACTGATAGAGCTTTTGGTCAGTGACAGCGGCGGATTCATCAATGGCCAGATGCTGCAGGTCAATGGAGGGGTGGTATGTCAGACCTGACGTGTGCGTGCCAATAATCAGGACTCTGCCTCCTTTGCGAGTCAAAGGCAAAACACTACCGATATAGCGTATACGCAGGAGTGATAAGAACCAATACGCTGGCAATTGGCAAGCACGTCACAGAAGTGGCTGCGACATCGGCGTATTAACCCAAAAGGGGCATTTCTTTATCGCATGGATCGCCGCAGTCTCCTCAAGGCCCAGTTTAAAACACGGACATAGCCAAGCACCGCAGATGAGCAAACGAGCAAGACGAAAAAAGAGCAGAACCAAATCCCGCTCGGGGATCGGAGTGACCGGGTTCATTGTGGCAGCTCTGATCTGGATTATTCCGGCAGCTGGAGGTTACGTGCTGTACAAACTTTGGGCGGATGGGACGAGCGGTCCGATCTTGTCGCAACAAGACGGTGGGACTCGGCTCAGTCCCGTGACATCCGTTACTTTGGTCTCGCAAGACCAAGTCGACCAACTGGAAGTGTCGAGTGCGCTGTTACTTACTCCCGAATCGGCAGAGCTCTACAACAAGATTGCAGCGCGACAGCGTCAGGCAGAACAGCAATCAACGGAAACACTGATGGCTCAGCCGGCTAACGCTGCGATTGAAATTATGGGCCCACGCTGGCTGCTGGAACAAAGCAGCGATGCCTTCACCATTCAGTATCTGACCTCAGCCAGTATGGACGAACTGGTCGCGTTCAGCGAAAAGTTTAGCGGTGAAGCCCCCGCAACCATCTACCCGTACCGGCAGTCCAACGGCTCGGTCGAATACGGACTGGCTCGTGGAATTTTCGACTCTCTGGACGGTGCGAGAGAAGCACTGCAGGCGGAACCGCAGGAGCTGCAGATTCATAAACCCTGGATACGCCCGGTAAGCAAAGTATCGAGCCAAATTCAAAGATTCATCAATCAGTAGCCCGCAACACGGTGCCGTAAAGGTTTCTACTGCGCCGCTGCTACAGGTTCCGGTGAAATCGTACCATCGGCAACCCAGGCGTCAAAAATCTCGAGTGCATGATCGGCAAACGCCTGGTCATTAATGTGACAGTCCAGCTCGGAGAATGCGATCGGAGCAGTCATCGCCAATCGCATTTCATCGCAAAATTCTGCAAATGCCTCTGGATCGTGAGCGACATCGCCGGGTCGATCCCACTCCTCGATTCCCTGATTGGGCAGGATGACGTGGGCGGGACTGGACGATTGCTTCAGACGCCTGGCAATCTCGCGCGCCGTGTCTCGCCGCTCGGCACCGTTGAGACCGGAAGATTTGATCAAACGATTGTGCGCATGAAAGGGTCGATCCTGATACTGCTCGGGTATTTCCTGCCAGCCGGCAAAATCGATCAGATCCAGACAACCGGGTGCAATGATTTGGGGAATACCCGCGCGACCGGCATTGAGCATTCTGTCCTCCCCACCGTTGACGACGGATCCGGCCAAAAGATTGCCCAACTCCGGCAAAGCGAAATCCATGACGCAGACGAAACCACCCTCTGCGGCAATACTTTCGTAGGCCATGCCGCCCATTCCCGTTGCATGAAAAATAGCCACTTCGAAGCCCCGTGATTCGAGTGCGGGCTTGAGCAGTTTCATGTATTTCAGGCAGGATGACCCAAGTGAAGTCATGCCCACCATCGGCACGCGACCGGCGGGCGCCTCGACCGCCCGGGCTGCACCCAGCACCGCACCGGCTGCCTGTGACAGAGACGCTTTGCAAACGGAGTTAAGACCATACAGGCCACCGGCCCAGAGAATCATCTGAATATCGGCAGACAGTCGATCGGGCGGTATTAACGGCGAGAACGAAACGGTAGACACCACATACTTGGGCACCCCCAGCGGTAAGGCCTGACAGATATCCAGCGCCGCATCGGTACCCATAGTGCCACCCAGCACGACTACGCCATCGAAGCGGCCGTCCGCATACAACGATTGGGTCAGCGCACAGGCGCCCCGAGCCATAATCTGCATGGCTGTGTTTTCATCTTCACTGTCAATTGCCGCCTGTATCGAACTGCCACAAGCCTCGGCGACCTGATGTTTGGAGATATCGGTTGCCTGCGCCGGATCACCGAGCACCGAGATATCCATGCTCAATACGCGGCCACCCTGCGCGCGAATGCGCTCGGCCATGTAGTCGAGCTCATCATTCTTGGTGTCGTAGGTACCGACAACCAGTATCGTCTTGTCTGTCATGGGGTATTCCAAAATTTTTTAGCGATCGCCATGGCCGGGTCAGTCGGCCTGGGAGACATTATCCAGCGTCGGTGGTGCGCTGTGAAGAGACGGCACTGTGCCACAATACCAGCCGTTTAGTTATTGAAGACACTGTGATGCACATAGCGATTCTGGGGCTGGGTGAAGCCGGCAGTATCTTTGCCAATGATCTGGCCGCAGCCGGGCTGAAGGTCCGTGGCTGGGATCCGTCGCCACGCTATGAACTCGATTCGGCCGTACACCTGGCAACCGACAATGCCGACGCGGCAAAGGGTGCAGACATTGTTTTCAGTGTGAATCTGCCGGAGGTGGATCAGCAGGTCGCAAGCCAGGTCACGCCAGTACTTCGGCCCGGCAGTTTTTATTGTTCGATGAACACTTGTTCACCGGCGGTCAAGCGACGCACCGAGACGTTACTGGCCAATACCGGAGCACAGGTTGTGGATCTGGCGATCATGGCTCCGGTTCCACCGAAAAGACTGAAAACTCCGATGCTGGCATCCGGCCCGGCTGCACAGCAGCTTGCCGAAGCCCTGTCACCGCAAATGGATATTGAGGTTCTGAACCACCACGTCGGCGACGCGGCGACACGCAAACTGCTTCGCAGCATCGTTTACAAAGGGGTTGCAGCGGTGGTTTGCGAGGCGATCGAAGCGGCGGAAAAGCTCGAGCTCGACGATTACATTCGCCGCCAAATCCGATCCATCATTGCCGATGATGGCGCCATGATCGATCGCTTTTTGCAAGGTAGCCGACAGCACGCCGGCAGACGCATTCACGAGATGGATGCGGTAGCCAGTATGCTCGACGACCTTGAAACCAGCTCCTTGATGAGCACGGCGGCAGGCGAGAACCTCGCGCGTTACCTCAAGTGACTTAACCCGGGAGCGGCCAGTCGTTTTTACCCAGTGCCGCGACCGATGCAACGATCCGGCTGAAACTGTCGTTGGCACGCGTGACGCTGTGACGGGCACGCAGATAGCCGTGCACCATACCGGCCTCCCGATACCAGTGTGCCCGCCCACCGGCGCTTTGTATCGCTTCACAGTAATCGCGACCGTCGTCGCACAACGGATCACATTCGGCGGAAAAGACAATCGTTGGCGGCAGCGAGGCAAAACTCAAATCCAGCAGCGGCGCGTAGTCCGGGCGCATTCTGGCCGCCTTGTCCCGGGTGCGAATGTCAGCGTAGAACTCGATCTCGGCACGCGTGAGCATCGGCGCATGGGCGTGCCGCAAATAGGAGCCGGCGTTGATATCGCCGCCCAGCCCCGGGTAGATCAGTACCTGCCCGTGCGCCGGCAGTTTACGATTGCGCGCCTCATGTGCGACCGCCGCCGCCAGGTTGCCACCGGCGCTGTCGCCACACAGCACCACCGGCCTTGAAAACTCCTCGCGCGCCCACTGATAGACAGACCAGGCGTCGTCGAATGCGGCCGGATGATCGTATTCGGGCGACATGCGATAGTCTGCCGCGATAACCTGAAACCCGGTGCGTCCACACAACTCGGCGCAGACGTCATCGTGACTGTCCAGTCCGCCGACGACGAAGCCACCGCCATGAAAATAAACCACCACCGCTTCGGTGTCCGGCGTCAGCCAGCGATAATGGCGGCACTGCACGTCGAATGGCGCACCCGGCACATCGATATCCTGCGCCGACACCCCTTGCGGATAACCGTGGAAAAATTCGCGGCACATGGTGTCGTAGACTTCGCGCTGCGCCTCGATCGATCGCTCGACGGCATCAGCCGGATAAAACTGCGCCGTGCGCTCGATAAAGGCCCAGGTCTCCGAGTCGATCAGGGACTGGTAATCGGGGGTTTCTGTCATGGTGACATTATCGCCCATTGGCCGACTTTTTTCGCGTGTGCAGACAATCGGCAAGGCTCGTCACCGGCGTCAATCGCGACGGCGGGCAATGACGCTGTCAAGCCACGGGCAATCGATGACCGGAGGTCCCTCGGCACGCATCCCTTTGCGCGCCGCGTTCAGTCGCATTTCTCGCATCGCATTGCGCATCTGAGGTGTCTGGTGGAGTCGATCGTGACCCCAAAAGCTCGGCCCGTCGAAAGTTTCGTGCGCCTGCCAGTTGTCGACATCGATCTGCCGCCCACCCCAGCCGCACTCGACAAAAAAACCGGATGGACTGGTGGCGTAGAATGACGTCATCCAGTCATTGGTATGTCTGCCCAGCGTGTAGGCGATGCGATCCTTTTCCTCCAGCGCGAGGTCATAGCACTGACCGACATCATCAATGCTTTGCATCTCGACCATGAAATGGTGCAGATCGCTGCGGCCGGTGCCGATCACAGCAAAACTGTGGTGACGCTCATTGACGTGAAAAAAGTACATCTCGATCGGCGACTTGCCAAAATCGCTGACCTCAAACCCCAGCAAATCACGATAAAACGTCAAAAGCGGTGCGGCATCCTCTACGTTTAAAACAATGTGGCCCATGCCGAGCGGGCCGGTTTTGAAACCCGACAGCGGCCGTCCGGGAACAAACAGTGTGTCGGCAAGCTCGGGCTGCCAGAATACTTCCAGTCGGTTACCGGCCGGATCATCAAAGCAAATTAGCTCGCTGACGTGACGCTCATCGGCAAGCGCGCTGGATCCTCGGGTGACGGCCACATCGTGTGCATCCAGTCTGGCGGCCAATTGATCGAGATCATCGCGCCAGACCACCTCCCAACCGATCGTGATATTGCCGTGGCTGACCTTGCCATCGACAAACAGACGCTGTTTGCGATCATCCATTCGAAACGCCCGCAGCTTTGCCGCCTTGTCGATCATCTGCATGCCCAGCAAATCTCCGGCGAATGCGCACCAGTCCGACAGACGGCTATCCTGCAGGCCAATGTAACCCAGCGCTTTGATTTCCAAGCTTTGCTCCCGACTTGCCTCAATCTACCCTACTCAATGACATCGGCGGTGGCAACGGTGACACGATTGTGCCGAACCAGTGCTTGCGATACCCTGACCAGACAAGAAAAAGCCCGGATGTTGCGTTGAAAGCAATCGAGACTCGCGGTATCAGCAAACAGTTTGGCGCAGGTGCCGAACGCGTCATGGCGTTAGACGATGTTTCAGTTGAAATCAACGAAAACGAATTTTTCACCCTGCTCGGTCCATCCGGCTGTGGCAAGACAACCCTTTTGCGACTAATCGCGGGATTCGACACACCCACTGACGGAGAAATCGAACTTTACGGCGAGTCCATTGGCCATCTGCCGCCGTACAAGCGCCCGGTCAATACGGTGTTCCAGAGCTACGCATTGTTCCCGCACATGACGGTATCGCAGAACATCAGTTTTGGTCTGGAGATGCTGGGCAAACCCGCAGGTGAAATCGCCGATACCACCGAGCAGATGCTGGAACTGGTGCAGATGCAGGCATTGCGCGATCGACGCACGAGTCAGATTTCCGGTGGCCAGCAACAACGCGTCGCGCTGGCACGCGCGTTGGCGCCACAACCCAAAGTACTGTTGCTCGATGAGCCGCTGTCGGCACTTGACTTCAAGTTGCGTAAAGACATGCAACTGGAACTCAAACGCCTGCAGGCCGAAACCGGCATCACGTTCGTTTTTGTGACGCACGATCAGGAGGAGGCGCTGACCATGTCAGACCGGATCGCCGTGATGAACAACGGTCAAATCCGCCAAACCGGCAGCCCGCGAGAAATCTACGACCACCCGGCTGAGCGATTTGTCGCCGACTTCATTGGCGACAGCAATTTTCTGCGCGCGCGCGTTATCGCAAAAAGCGGTGATCACCTGGACCTGCAGCTTGGCGGCGGTTACCCGGTGTCTGTGCCAGGCAGACGAGACGAGGCGCGCGATGAAGTCAATGTGGTCGTGCGACCCGAACACGCGCAACTGGGCTCGCCGGATCAGGCCGGTTTGCCGGGTACCCTGCAACAGATCGTCTACTCTGGCACCGATACACGCTACCACGTAGCACTCGACAACGGCGAGACCTTCGTCGTGCGCCGCCAGAATTCGCCAGACGCACCGGCAATGCCTGAAAATGGTGCCGCTGTGAGTGTACTGATCCAGCCTGCCACGCTGCAGGTGCTCGATGATTAATCTCAAACACGGGCAGCGCCAATGGGCTCTGCTGAGCCCGGCCATCGGTCTGATCACGTTTGCCGCCGCCGGCCCGCTGATTATTGTGCTGATCTATTCAGTACTCGAAAAAGGCGACTATGCCGGCGTGATCTGGAACCTGTCCGGCGAGGCCTGGTTCAACGTGTTTCTCGAGCGCGATATCTTTGACGATACGCTATCGATCGCCGATGCGCATCTGTTCGCTCCGGAGTTCCAGATCGTGACCTCGGTCA